>JANORI010000446.1:0-3271 GCA_031415235.1 Acidobacteriota bacterium
CGCGCACCGGGCACGAACTTCAGCTGGTGGCGCGGACGCATGCTGGGCGGTCGCACGAACCATTGGGGCCGGATTTCGCTGCGATTCGGGCCAGACGACTTCAAGGGCAAGAGCAAGGACGGACTCGGCGAGGACTGGCCGATCTCCTACGACGACATCAAGCCCTACTACGATCGCGTCGACGACCTCATCGGCATCTTCGGCACCAACGAAGGGCTGCGCAATCATCCCGACGGCAACTTCCAGCCGCCGCCGCGCCCGCGCTGCTACGAGCTGCTCATCAAGCAGTCGGCCGATGCGCTCGGCATCACGTGCATTCCGTCGCGGCTCTCGATCCTCACCCGTCCGCACAACGGCCGGAAGGCCTGTCACTACTGCGGCCAGTGCGGCCGCGGCTGCGCCATCCACGCGAACTTCTCGTCGCCGTCGGTGCTGCTGCCGCCGGCGCTGGCCACGGGCCGCCTCACGCTCGTCACCAAGGCGATGGCGCGCGAGGTGACGACCGATGAATCCGGGCTCGCGACCGGCGTCGCCTACATCGACACCGCCACCGGGGTCGAGCACCACGTGCGCGCCCGGATCGTGGTGCTGGCGGCGAGCGCGTGCGAGTCGGCGCGGCTGCTGCTCAATTCGAAGTCGTCGCGTCATCCGCACGGCCTGGCGAACGCGAGTGGCGCGGTGGGCCGCTACCTGACCGACACCACCGGCGTCGGCGTGTCCGGCTTCATCCCCAAGATGATGGACGGCGTGCCGCACAACGAAGACGGCGTGGGCGGCGCGCATCTCTACATGCCGTGGTGGCTCGACAACCGGACTCTCGATTTCCCGCGGGGCTACCACATCGAGATCGGAGGCGGGCGGCGCATGCCGGGCGCGGGCATACTCGCGAACATCCATCGCTATACCGGCGTGACGGCGGATGGCCGGCAGGTGGCTCCGGCGGGCTACGGTAAGGCGCTCAAGGACGACTACCGCCGCTTCTACGGCGCCACGGTGAGATTCGCCGGGCGCGGCGAGATGATCCCGAACGCGCAGAGCTACTGCGAGATCGATCCCACCGTGGTGGACCGTTGGGGCATCCCTGTGCTGCGGTTCCACTTCAAGTGGACCGACCACGAGCTGAACCAGGTGCGCCACATGCAGCAGACCTTCCGCCAGTTGATCGATCACATGGGCGGTACGGCGCTCTCGCCCATGCCCGGCCGGGAGGCCGGCTACGGCATCGAGCCGGGCGGACGAATCATCCACGAAGTGGGAGTAACCCGCATGGGCCACTCGCCGAGCACCTCCGTGCTGAACGGTCACTGTCAGGCCCACGACGTGAAGAACCTGTTCGTCGCCGATGGCGGTCCGTTCGTCACCAACGCCGACAAGAACGTCACGTGGACGATCCTGGCGCTCTCGATGCGCACCGCCACCTACATCGCCGAGCAGCGGAAGGCAGGCGCGATCTGATGGCCGGCCTCGACCGCCGCCGCCTGTTGCAGCTCCTCGGCTCGGTGCCGTTGGCGGCCGGGTTTGCCTTTACGGGCGACGAGGTGGCGGCGGCGCAGGCACTGACGCAGGCCGTGCGCGGCGTCGGCGCCGCGCCCTATGTGCCGAAGTTCTTCACCGCGCACGAATACGCGACCGTGCGCGTGCTGGTCGACCTCATCATCCCGCGCGACGAGGGCTCGGGCAGCGCGACCGACGCCGGCGTGCCCGAGTTCCTGGACTTCCTCATGTTCGACGAACCACGGCTGGCCGAAGAGTCGGGCCGTCAGACGGCGATGCGCGGCGGCCTCGCGTGGGTCGATCTCGAGTGCCTGCGCCGGTTCGACAAGACCCTGGTCGCGTGCGCCGACGCGGAGCAGACCGCCGTGCTGGACGACCTCTCGAAGCCTCCGCCGATGCTGGCCGAGCCGGGTGCGGGATTCAGCGACGTGCCACCGACGCGATCGGAGGCGAACGAGTCCCCCGCCGTGCCCGTCCTCTCGCACGGCCGTGCCTTCTTCAGCAGCTTCCGCGATCTCACCGCGACGGGATTCTGGACGACGAAGATGGGGATGGCCGACCTGCACTTCATGGGCAACCGGGTCGTCGCGACGTGGGAGGGATGCCCCGCCGACGCCCTGAAGAAACTCGGCATCAGCTACGAGCGTTAGCCGCATAGGAGGCATGCCCTCATGGCACCAATCGGATCCGCCAGTTCGCCGACGTGGCCGTCGCTGCGCTCGTCCTCTCCGCCCTCGTTACCGCGGCCCCGATGCTCTCGAAGCCGGAAGACGTCGGTCCGTCGTCCGCTCGCTGACAGCGCATCCCCCCATCTGCCCACTGGGGGATCGCTCGAAGAGCGCGTGAAGCGGCTGGCCACTCTTCCCCTGAACTTCCAACCAGGCACACAGTGCGAGTACAGCCCAGGGACGGGCTTCGACACGCTCGGCCGCGTCATCGAGATCCTGAGCGGGATGAATCTCGATCAGTTCTTTCGAACGCGGATCTTCGAGCCGCGCGGCATGAAGGACACGTTCTGGGCAGCATCGGTGACTATGGCTGGGCCGGCGCGCGCGGAACGTATTTCTGGATCGATCCCAAAGAACAACTGATCGGCATCGTGATGATTCAGACGAGGAACACTCGCCTGAGGATGGAGTACCCGAACCTGGTGTATCAGGCGATCGCCGACTGAACCCCTGAGCCTGGCGACAGGTCGCGCCGTCCGGTCGCCTATGCGGGGGTCAGCGGGCGCCAGCGCCCATCCCGTTCGCGAACGCGCTCCAGGGCACCGGCTGGCCGTGCACGGGCGCCAGCGTGGCGACGTCGAGCTTCATGCGCTGCACCTGGGTGAACAAGCTGCGCAGCGCCGGCGTCGGCAACCGTGGGCGGCTCGTGCGTGTCGAAGAGACGACGTGGGTCGACGGCTTCATGTTCGACGACACGACACTCGAGGACGGGCCGCTGCTGCATGCCCTCGGTGCCGCCCGCGTCGAGGCGGCTGTCACCCCCGGACCCTGCTACTGTGTCCTATCGTCGCTTTCATGTTCGGACCGGCAGGCTGGCTGTTGTCTCAGGGGGTCAGGACAGCCTATCCCGTCAGCTCGGGTTCCCGCGCGGCTTGAACGAGCGGAGTCGCCGTTTTCCCGCCGTGGCCACCAAGCGGTCGACGATTGTGGTCGGCATGTCGAGTTGCGCCTTCGTCCGGCGGCCCAGTTCCGTGGCCGGAGCCGCTGTCGTGGCCCGACGACCTCTGTCGCGGTTGCGCTCCCCTCGCACCGCGCGGGCGACGCCCTTG
>JANORI010000447.1:0-3261 GCA_031415235.1 Acidobacteriota bacterium
TCGGTGGGCTTCGACGGCCTCATGCTCATCCGGCCCGACGGGCGGCTGCAGGTGCAGTCGGGCGTGGGCAATCTGGGCACGCACTCGGTGATCGATCTGGCTCGCGTGGCGGCTGACGTGCTGGCGATGCCGTGGGACAAGGTCGACGTGGTGTGGGGCAACACCGGCAAGGGCCTGCCGTGGACGTGCATGTCGGTGGGCAGCCAGACCACCCACGCCATGACGCGCGCCAACCTGGCGGGCGCTGAAGACGCCAAACGCAAGCTGCAGGAGATCGCCGCGCGCGACCTGGGCGGCGCGCCCCGTGACTACGAGCTTGGCGGGGAGCGCGTCTTCCGCACGGGCAATCCCGGCCGCGGCCTCACCTACGCGCAGGCGGCCACGCGCGCCCTGGCGCTTGGCGGCCGGTACGATGGACACGAACTGCCCGAGGACATCCACGCCGTCACCAAGGCGTCGGCCGCGCAGTTGGCCGGAATCGGCTTGATGGGCGTGGCGAAAGACAGCTATCCCCGCGACGGCGACACCTACGGCTTCGTGGCCGGTTTCGCGGAGGTCGAAGTGGACGTGGAGACGGGGGTGGTCACGCTCGTGGACTTCCTGTCGGTGGGCGATGTGGGCACGGTGGTGAACCCGCGCAGTCTCGTCGGGCAATTGAACGGCGGCTGCTGCCTGGGCATTGCTCACGCGCTCTTCCAGAAACTGGTCTACGACCCGCACTACGGCGTGTCGCTGGCGCGGCGCTTTCATCACAACAAACCGCTGACGATCATGGACATCCCAGAGATCAAGGCCGTGGCGCTCAACATTCCCGATCCGGAAACGCCTACGGGCGCCAAGGGCGTGGGCGAGCCGCCGGTGGGCGCGGGCTACGGGGCGGTGCTGAACGCGATTGCCGCCGCGATTGGGGTGGATGCGTTCCGGCGGGCGCCGGTGACGTCCGACGTGGTCCTGATGTCACTCACGCACGGGCGGCGGATGCATCCGCCGCTGCGGGCGCACGTGTAGGTCGGCCATCCTGCGTGTCTTTGCCGGGTCGCGGTTTTCGGGCAGCATTGACGCGTTATTCGGATCGAGCAGCACTGACGCCCGCGCTTGCTGGCAGCGGCTAGAACTGATCCGTCCCTTGGCCTTCCTGCGCTTGGTGCGCGCATCGTGATCCGACGAGCCGCGAGGACCTAGCCGCCGTCAGCGCGCGAGCCGCAAGGCGAGCGAGAACACCTCGTCGTACATCGCTGGCGTCACTCGCCCCGTGTGCGTGTTCTGCCGCGACGGGTGGAAGCAGCCGACGAGCGTCAAGCCGGCCGGTCCCGCGGTGCGCGCGGGCGCGAGCCGTGCCACCACGCCGTGACCGAACGCCGGACGCGGACGGGGCAGTGGCGCGCTCGTGCCCACAAACGCCAGCCACGCGTCCCACGCCACCTTCCCCAGGGCCACGACGACGCGCAGCTCGGGCAGAGCCGCCACCTCGGCCGCCAGGTGCACGCGGCAGTTCTCCACCTCGTGCGGCAGGGGCGTGTTGGCCGGTGGCGCGCAGCGGGCCGCTGCCGCCACGAACACGCCGCGCAACCGCAAGCCGTCGGCGGCATGCTGCGATGTGGGAATCGACGACAGACCCGCGCGGTGAAGTCCGCCCATCAGGAAGTCCCCCGAGCCACCCCGGCCGTCACCGGTGAAGACGCGACCGGTGCGATTGGCGCCGTGCGCGGCCGGCGCGAGCCCCAGGATCAGGATGCGCGCCGCCGGATCGCCGAAGCCGGGCACCGGCCGGCCCCAGTACGCGTCGTTCCGGTAAGCCGCCCGTCGCCTCTGCGCCACCTCGACGCAGTAGGCTCGCAAGCGCGGACACCGCGTGCAGGCCACGATGGCCCGCCTGGCGTGGTCGAGGGCCGTGGGGCCGATAACCTGGAGTGGTGGCTTTGGTCGCACGCGGCGGTCCTGCTTGGGCCCGGGGAGGTGTGAGGCCCCCAGGCGCGAGGAAGTACAATAAGCGGATTGTCGAACAGTGAGGAAAAGGTAATTGGAGACATGAGGAACACCGCCCACTCGGACGCTGCGGAGCTCGAGGCTCTTGAGACACGCGAATGGCTCGAGTCCCTCGATTACGTCCTGAAATCGGGAGGTCCGGCGCGCGTCGGGCGCCTGCTTGGCGAACTGGGCCGCCACGCAGAGCAGAGCGGCGTGAAGATCCCGTTTTCGGCCAACACCGCCTACATCAACACCATCCACGTCGACGAGCAGGTGCCGTACCCGGGCAGCCGCGAGATCGAGCGCCGCATCAAGAGTCTGGTGCGCTGGAATGCGATGGCGATGGTGGTGCGGGCCAACCGTCATGAAGACGGCATCGGCGGCCACATCTCGACCTACGCCTCGGCCGCCACGCTCTATGAGGTGGCGTTCAACCACTTCTTCCGCGGACGCGACGGCCACGAAGGCGACATGATCTACTTCCAGGGTCACGCCTCGCCCGGCATCTACGCGCGCGCGTTCCTCGAGGGCCGCCTTTCGGCCGAACAGCTCGAGAACTTCCGCCGCGAGCTGTCGCCGGCGCCCGGCGGGCTGTCGAGTTATCCGCACCCGTGGCTGATGCCCGACTTCTGGGAATTCCCCACGGTGTCGATGGGCCTCGGCCCGATCATGGCCATCTACCAGGCGCGCTTCAATCGTTACCTGGAAGATCGCAAGTTGAAGCCGGTCACCGACGCGAAGGTGTGGGCGTTCCTCGGCGACGGCGAAACCGACGAGCCCGAATCGCTCGGCGCCATCACGCTGGCGTCGCGCGAGAAGCTCGACAACCTGATCTTCGTCATCAACTGCAACCTGCAGCGTCTCGACGGCCCGGTGCGCGGCAACGGCCAGATCATCCAGGAACTCGAGGCGGCCTTCCGTGGCGCTGGCTGGAACGTGATCAAGGCGATCTGGGGCTCCGAGTGGGACGCCCTGCTCGCGAACGACCATGACGGCCTGCTCATGAAGCGGATGGGCGAGGTGGTCGACGGCCAGTACCAGAAGTACGCCGTGGAATCCGGCGACTACGTGCGCACCCACTTCTGGGGCACCGACCCGCGGCTGCTCGACATGGTCAAGCACCTGTCGGACGAGCAGCTCAAGAAGCTCACACTCGGCGGCCACGACCCGATCAAGGTCTACAACGCCTACAAGCGCGCCACCGACACCACGGGCATGCCCACGGTGATTCTGGCCCGCACCATCAAGGGCTACGGCGTCGGCGAGTCGGGTGAAGGCAAGAACATCAGCCAC
>JANORI010000448.1:0-1602 GCA_031415235.1 Acidobacteriota bacterium
ACCGCCAGCGCCTGCGCCAGTCCGTTGGTGTGGGCGAGCGGCGCGCCGCCGATCACGGCCACGGCCGGGCCGTAGGTGGCAAACTGCCGCGCCAGCCGTTCCACGCGCGCGGCCGGCACGCCCGTCTCGCGCTCCACCGCCTCGGGCGTGAAGGCGGGGAGTCCCGACGTCCAGCCGTCGACCAGGGCGCCGGCGCGGCCGGCGGCGGCCGCGGCCCGCAGGCCCGCCTTCACGATCACGTGCGCCAGGCCGAGCGCCAGCGCACCCTCGGTACCCGGACGCGCGGCCAGCCATTCGTCGGCGCTCGCGCCGGTCTGCGACATCCGTGGTTCGACCTGCACGAACTTCGGCCGCACGCCGCCGGGGGCATGGCGCATGGCGCCGTAGGCCACGCTGTGGGCCAGGGGCGAATTCCAGGTGCCCAGCAGGTCGGCGCCGAAGCTCACGAGATAGCGTGTGTGCGCGAGGTCGAGCGTGGGCAACTGATGCCGGCCGAAGCTCAGTTCGTTGGCGTGCCGCAGTACCGCGTCATCGAAGATCTCGAACGTGATGGGCGCAGGCGCGTTCAGCCGGCGCAGGAACTCGCTGATCAATTCGTGGCGGCGTCCGGGCCGGGGCCGCGACAGGAATGCGATCTGTGCCGGGCCGGCGGCCACGGCCGCGTCGAGGCGCTCGGTGAGCAGCGACAGCGCCTCATCCCACGCGATCTCGGCGAACTGGCCGGTGCCGCGATCGCCGGTGCGGCGCTGCGGCGCCACGAGCCGGTCGGGGTGATACGTGACCTGGACGGCCGCCTGGCCGCGCACGCACAACCGGCCCTTGCTGAGGGGGTGCGCCGGGTCGCCCTCGAGCTTGCGCACGAGGCCCATGCGAGTGACGCCGGGCTGGCCCTTGCGAAACACCTCGGCATCGCCGTCCATCACCCGCGCGATCACCCCGCACCCGGCGGCGCAGAGCGGGCACACGCTCGGCTTCCAGACCGCGATGCCGGGAACCAGTTCTTCCTCCGGGATGAAGCGGACGATCTGGTTCTCGGGATTGCCGCACCCGGCCAGCGCCGCGGTGGTGCCGGTGATGGCGGTGACCTTGAGGAATCGTCGGCGGTCCATGGACATCATCGTGGGCTCGCCAGCATCAGTAGTGACAGGTCAGGCAGTCGTTCGACGCCTGTTTCTGCTTGTGGCAGTTCACGCAGAACGCCATGTCCATGTCGACGGCCCGCACTGCCACGGTCTGCTCAGCCTGGTTGCCATGACAGGTCGAGCACTGGGTGCCGGCCTTGATGTGCGGGGCGTGTTCGTAGCGCACGTGCGCTTCGCGCGTGAAGTTGTAGACGCGCTGCCTCGCCAGGTCGAGGCCCTGTTCCTGCATCGCCGTGAGCTGCTGGATGAGCGGACGGTCGGTCGCGATCTGCGAGTGGCAGACCATGCAGGTGTTGATCGAGGGCAGCCCGGCGCGCGGACCGCGCTCGACGCCCTCGTGGCAATCGGTGCACACCAGTTCCTTCGCGAGATGGATCTGGTGACTGAACGGAAACGGCTGCTGCGGTTCGTCACGCAGGCCGAAGTGCGAACGCACGCCCTCGCCCAGCGTGCGATTGGC
>JANORI010000449.1:0-5375 GCA_031415235.1 Acidobacteriota bacterium
AGGAACGGCGCCTCGTCATGGCAATTGGGGCACCAGCTGCCGCTGATGTTCACGAGCACCACCTTGCCGCGGAAGGCCGCGTCGGTGTTGCTCACCACGCGCCCCTGCACGTCGGGGAAGCTGAACTGGAACGGCTCGGCCGGGTTCTTCATGCGCGTGTGCAGCGCCGGGTCGGTGGGCGCGCCGATGCTGGCCGCGCTCGGCGCCGTGGCCCGCGCCGCTACGAGGGCCGACTGGCCGTTCTGTGAGAGCGCCAGGGTGCCGTCGGCGTTGGGCGTGACCTCGAGGCGCAGTGGCCGCGCGCCCGAGAAGTGGCTCAACACGAAGCGCCCCTCGCGCCAGCCACCGACGAGCGTGCCGGTGTCGCCGTCCACGCGCAGGATCGTGGCTTCGACCTGATCACCCGCCTGCGTTGCGATGAAGCGCCATGCCACCTCGCCCTTGTTGCTCTTGGCCTGCACGATCCACGTGCCGGCAATCGCGGGCGCCGTGCCCGAGGCCGGCGCCACGGTGGCCGCGGTTCGCACCGCACGGAACGGCAGCGGCTCGCCGCGGGCCCGCCGGTACTCGCCTGACAGACGGCCGCCCTCGTCGGTGGTGTGCAGCGTGGCCGCGTACTGCTCGAACCGGAACGCCGTGCGCGGCCCCTCGCTGGTCACCGCCGTGGAGGTGATGCGCCGCTCGCCGTTGAAGAACGACCCTTGCAGCCCTGGTCCCGCTGCGGCGACCTCGAAGGGAAACGGCACCTCGAGGCCGTTGACGACCACCACGCCGTCCCACCGCCCCACGAGCGAGGCGGGCTGGGCACCGGCCGGGCTGGCCGTCAGCGCCGCGAGCCCCGCCAGAAGGAGCACTGCCGCCGACCGCCGTACCGTGATTGCTCTGCTCATTGCTCGAACTCCTTGACCGCTCTGCGAAAAATTCCGCGAGGAAATAGAAAAAAGGCCCGGAGAGCTGGAAAGCCTTCCGGGCCGGGAACTGCGAAAACTTGTTCGTGCGGGGAACTTAGGCGGGCACGATCCACGTAGACACAGCGCGGCGGTCGGAGGCTTTTTCTCCGCAGCAACAACACGCGCAGGTCTGGATCGCGAACACGATACGTTGCTTATGCCATGCGGGCGCCGACGGTGTCAAGGCTGGTGGAGTGAGGTACAAACGCTAGAACGATGCAGGCGCGCTTCCCGGAGACCCACCGACGATGAACGGCTCGCTTCGCGTGGCCGCGCGCGCCTTTCTGCTGGCGACGCTGACCGCGCTCATCGTGGACGCGGTCTTGGCGATGCTTACCGGCCTGGTCGCGGTCACCGGCGCAGGCGACGACACGCCGTGGTGGGTCGCCGCGCATGTGGTGGAACGCGGCCGTTGGGTGGTCGTGGCCGCGTTGCTCGCGGCGGTGGCCGCATGTGCCGCGGCTCCCGACGTGCCGATGCCGCCCAACCAGGCGGCGGCGTGGCGGTTCGTCGGCATCGCCGTGGCCACCACGCCGCTGCTGTGGATTGCGGCCACGTGGATCGTGCAGGCCACGCTGTTCACGCTGGCCGGGCGCTGGGAGGTCGACGGTCAGGTGTTCCTGGCGGCCGGCTACTACCAGAGCCTGCTGCGCGGCTACGCGCCCTGGCTGCTCGCGGGCGCGACGACGATCGCCGTGAGCCGCCACGTGCCATGACGCTGGTCACGGGCCACGCCTGCCGCCATTGGCGTCGGGCGAATCGCTGCTACGCTCGCTCTGCACACGCATGGCCCCAGTCATCCCCCACCCCGCCACGATCAAGAGCTTCCGCACCGACGCGGCGTTTGCCGCGTGGCTGAAGGCGCATCACGCGAGCGACACCGAGATCTGGATCAAGGTGCACAAGAAGGGCTCGGGCCTGGCCTCGATCACCACGGCTCAGGCGCTCGACGTGGCCTTGTGCTGGGGCTGGATCGACGGCCTGCGCAAGTCGTTCGACGCGCAGTCGTTCCTGCAGCGCTACTCGCCGCGCCGGCCGCGCGGCCTGTGGAGTCAGATCAATCGCGACCACGTGGCGCGCCTCGTCGCCGCCGGGCGCATGACGCCGCAGGGTCAGCGTCAGGTGGATGCGGCCAAGGCCGATGGCCGCTGGGACGCGGCCTATGCACCGATCCGCAGCGCCTCTGCGGCCACCATCCCCGAGGACCTGCGCGCGGCCATCCACGCCGTTCCCAAAGCGCGTGCGACGTTTCGCGCGCTCGGCCGCATGAATCTGTTTCTGTTGACGTTCCGCACCAACAACATGAAGACGGCCGCCGGGCGCGAGAAGAAGATTCAGGAGCTGGTCGCCATGCTGGCGCGCGGCGAGACGATCGTGCCGGAGCGGCCGAAGGCGGCGGCGAAAGCGGGCGCGAAGGTCACGCCAGCCAAGCGCCGGTGATCCATCGAGCCGGCCACTCAGGTACCCGTGGCTACGGAGTCGCCAGCGCCCTCAGCCGCTCTTCGAGAGTCGCCGCGGACGGAACTCCGCCCGGATAGACCCGTCACGTAGGCGAGGGGTGCGGCGCCGGCGGTTCGGGCATCCCGAAGAGATCGCGGCCCGCATACAGCACCGTCGGGGTGCCGTAGCCGCCGCGCGGATCCGATGGGGACAGGGTGTCGGCGTCGATTAACTGGTAGTCGGTCGGCCAACCGAGTCTGGCGAGCGCCTCGTCCACGCTGGCGCGCATCGTCTCGGTGTTGACGCACCCGGCCCGAGTCAGAAACACGATGTCACCCATCGAACGCCTGCCTCCAGGGCTCTCCACGGGCGACGCGGGAGCGCAGCCGCCCAGCAGCACGAGCAGTCCCAGAACGGCGCCCCCTCTTCTTGTCTGCTTCATTGGCGTAATGTAGCCTCCGTACGTGGGTACGGAGGCAAGCCATGTCGTCTGACGCGTTTCGCGGTTCGATTGGGGCCTTGGCCGAGGCCGCGGGTGTGCACATCGAGACCATCCGGTTCTACCAGCGGAAGGGCCTGCTGGCCACGCCCACGTCTGCGCCCGGCGCGATCCGCCGCTATGGCCCTACTGATGTGGCGCGGGTCAGGTTCATCAAGGCCGCGCAACGACTGGGCTTCACCCTCCGCGACGTCGTCGAGCTGTTGTCCCTGGACGCCGGCACGCAGTGTGGCACCGCACGCGGCATCGCAGAAGGCAAGCTGCGCGACGTGCGCGCCCGTTTGCGCGACCTGCGACGCATGCAGTCCGCGCTGCAAACGCTGGTGTCGGAATGCCACGCAACGCGCCGCACCGTGCGGTGCCCGCTGATCGCGTCACTCCGGGCGGCCGAGCCGCGCTGACGGGGGCGGACCGCACCGACATGTACGTCACCGGGCATTCGCGCTGGCTCCGCAATGCGTCACTCGCGATGGTCGTCCGTGTCGTGGTCCTGGCGTTTCTTTTCAACTGGGCGTGGGAGACCGTTCACGCCGCTGCATTCATCGAATCAAGCGGCACTCTTGCCTTCCGATTCTGGCACTGCCTGCCGATGGCAGCGACGGATGCGGTCTGGACACTTGTTCTCTGGATTGTCGTTGGCGGTTTCGCCCACACGTCCAGCCGTGCTCCAGCATGCCGCGGCAGCCATGGGACGTGATGGGGACGAGTCTGGCGTGGGCACGATGGAGCCTCGTCGATCGTTGGTGCTCGACGTTTACCCCAGACGGTGGCTGCTGACGGTACCGCAGCACCCTCCGGCGCTGTCCACGACCGGCAGGCTGTCGCGCGATGCTCGTGCAGTGCCTTTCGTGCGCCTTCAACCGGCTCATCAGCGCCACAACACGTGGACGGCGGCCGCATGATCTCGTTAACGCGAACGTCGGACGCCTGGCGGTCATCGGCCGCCACTCCGCAGCACACATCTCGTTCGGTGACGACGCCTACAAGCTTGAGGTGCTCTTTGTCCTCAACCACAGGCGCACAGCCGCAGCCCGATGACCGCATCGCCTGAGCGGCGCGATCCGCGGTGTCGTTGGGGGTGCAGCACGCCGACGCGGCAATCGGTTCCATCACGTCACTACAGCAGTTCATTGTCTTTATCCTTCCACTGATTCAGGTGGTGTCGTGCGACGCCACGGCGGGGCGCAGGCGACAAGCTGCCAACCCGGGGTCAGGGCCTCGAGCGAGGCAGAGTGCGACCAACACGGATTCCGCGGTTGCCTGCATACAGTGACGTGTGACTGCGGGCGCTGGCTGTATCAAAGGGCACAGTGTGCACTCGGAGACAGCGCCGTTGCTGCCCGCTGTGGAACGCTGACTACTTGGGACGGACACTCAGAAGGAGTCACGCATGAAAATGAAGAGAATCGCGACGGCGATGCTGGCGGGTTGTGCGGCGGTCGTGATGTCGTCGGCGTCGGGGCTCGCCGCGCAAGCGCATGAGCCTCAGCACGCGGCAACCGACAAAGCGAAGCCGGGCGCCGGCATGGCCGCCAAAGATCACGCCATGATGGCCGAGCGCGAGAAGATGATGGCCGACATGAAGGCCGCCGATCAGCGCCTCGATGGTCTCATCGCCAAGATGAACGCCGCATCGGGCACGGAGAAGACGACTGCGACCGCCGCCGTCGTCACCGAAATGGTGGCGCAGAGCCGGACGATGCGCGAAGGCATGATGAAGATGCAGCGGGGCATGATGCCCCACATGATGGAGCACATGCAGGAGGGGACGACGTCGATGGCGACGTGCCCGATGATGAAGCCGATGGCCGACATGAAGCACTGACCGTCTATTGTCAGGATCCCTCGGCCGCACGAAGACAGGATCGGTCTCGTCCTGCAGGCCGGCGGGACGGCGTCATCAAGAAGGCCACACTCGCATGGGAAGAGGATGGATTCGGTCACGCCGGAGGAGAGTGCCTCGTGAACAACAGCAACACCAACAGCACTAATACCGTCGCGATCGTCATCGGAACGGTCATCGTCGTCCTGTTGCTCCTTCTGGTCTTCGGCGGCGGCAGAATGATGACGGGGGGGATGATGGGTTGGTAGAGGTAGCGGAACCAGCCGTTCGTGACGTGACCTCGGCCACGCGGCCCGCCTGTCATGGGAACCTTCGTCGGGACCGCATTCGGTGAGCGTGTCCGGAGGCGCTCGCAGCGAGCAGTGGGGCAACGTTCGCGGGTCGGATCCCATGCTCGATCCCACCGATGAGCCGACAAAGGATCCACACCTGCAGGGCGGGAAGCGCCTCAGCGCCTTGCTGGGACTGACCGTTCATCCTCAGAGTGGGATCCTCGCGGGTCAGTACTTCCACCTCCAAGCCGACGTGCCGGTCGTGCAGTCGTTGCACTTCCCGCAACTGCAAAGGCGCTGGGTCGTTCGATTGGGTTGGCAGATGGAATTCGGATCCTGACGTGGGAGGTGTATTACGGAATTTCCAGCTC
>JANORI010000450.1:0-2642 GCA_031415235.1 Acidobacteriota bacterium
GAAGGTCACGTTCTCTGCGGCGTACGGCAACGAGCGCGTCATCGCGTATCTCTTCCTGCCGAAACACTCGAGCCCGCCGTTTCAGACCGTCGTCTTCTTTCCGGGCTCAGACGTCCTGAACCAGCGGTCGAGCGAAAAAGCCCTATCCACCAGGGTGTTCGATTTTCTGATTGCAAACGGGCGGGCGGTACTCTTCCCGGTATACAAGAGCACATTCGAACGGGGCGACGGCATGGAGTCCGACGTGCCCAACATCACCACGCTGTGGCGCGATCACGTCGTGATGTGGTCCAAGGACCTGGGACGCTCCATCGACTACCTGGAAACGCGGCCGGACATCGATCGCGCAAGGCTTGCCTTCTACGGCTTCAGTTGGGGTGGGCAGATGGGCGGAATTCTCCCGGCCGTGGAGCCCCGTCTGAAGGCCTCCGTGATCTACGTCGGCGGGTTCGATCTCCGTAAGGCATTGCCGGAGGTCGAGCCCATCAACTTCGCCCCGCGCATCACCATCCCGACGCTCATGCTGAACGGCCTCTACGACTTCTTCTTGCCTGCCGAATGCTGTCAGACCTCGATGTTCCGGTTCCTCGGGACGCCGCCCGAACACAAGCGCCGCGTGGTCTACGAAACGGGTCACAACGTTCCGAGACCTGAGCTGATCAAAGAGACGCTGAACTGGCTGGACAAGTACCTGGGGCCGGTCAAGTAGTGGAGACGTCGAAGCCAACGGAGAGCGTTGGGCTCTGGAAAAACGGCTGTGCCTTTCGGCCCGCCGCTTACCAGCGGGCATCCCGTGTCGCGGGCTCGTGTCCCGATGGCGGCCATCACAATGGCCCCGTGCTGACGGAACGCGTTGGGGCTGGCCCTCGACCCCGCTAGAGTTTCCTCCCTTTCGCCGAACTCCGACTTGAAGAAGTGAGCGTCTCCACCACGTCTCCAAAACTCCGGCGGAATCCCGAGGACGGCCGAGGACTGGTGCGGACAATTCGAAGCCCGCAAACCACTGAGACTCAAACTCTTCTCGCCAGAAGTCGCGCGCCATCAACTAGTTAGAAAGACGCGTTGTTAGAATTCGAATCCCTGCCTCACCGCCAGTTATCCCCCCGAATTCATTGATCGTTTTTCGATCCGAGGGCCCGTCTCCACCCTCCTCCAAAACTCTGCACGCCGCGGAGTGTCTGCGACGGTCCCGCCGGCTCCTCCAGTAGCCGAATCGCCGCGTCCAGCGCCGCCGGACTCAGGTGCATGTCCGCTGGGTCATCGACAGATCCTTGTGCCCGGCCAGCTCCTGAATCGCCCGTGCCGGCGCACCCCGCATCGCCAGGTGCGAACAGAACGAGTGCCGCAAGATGTGCACCCCTCCACCGCCGCCTCGCGACATGCCGGGCGCCAGGCCTGCGCGCCGTGCCGCCCGCTTCGCCCGGGTCTGCACGATCTGCCGCGTGAACGGCTCGGCGTTGTCCTGGCAGAGCACACGCGCGCTCCGCAGGTGTCGGTGTTCGCCGAGCGCCGCCGCCAGCCGTCTCGTGAGCGGCACGTGCCGAAGCCGCCCACCCTTGGGCGTCGTCACATGACCGTTCCAATCGGACCGGCGCACGCAAACTTGCCGATTCACCAGGTCCACGTCGGCCCACTCGAGTGCGACCATCTCGCCGCACCGGAGCCCCGCCTCACCGCCCAACAGCACGATGAGCAGGGTGCGCAGGTCAAGGACGCGCGCCGCGTCGACGAGCCGTTCGTACTCGTCGAAGTTGTAGAACGCGGCGGACCCTTTCGAGACCGGCAGGAGCTTGATCGCGCACGGCGTGTGCTCGATGACCTCCCACTCGACCGCCTTCTTCAGCAGCACGCTCAGCACGGCCAGGATGTTGTTGACCGTCTTCGGTGCCTTCGCCTCCAGGTGGCGCTTGAGGCGTTGCACGTGCTCGCTCTTGATCGTGCCGGCGGCTCGTTGCCAGATACAAGACGTACCGTAACGGCGTTATCGGCACGAACCTCGTCACGTCCACGTCGAGCGGGATACCAAACGCGCGAAGTTTTGCCTGGATCCCGTTCGACTCGAGCGCAGCGGTGGATTCAGCGCCGCGGAACTACGGGACATCGAACGCCGTGTGGTGGAGCGTGCGCCGTTTCTGGTGGAGAAATGGGATGAATACTTCAACATCGCCGATTGAAACGATCGAAGCCCGGGCCCAGCGATTGACCGTCACCGGTGATGCCCTCGTTGTGGACTTGCTCGATGGGCGAACGATCACGGTCCCCCTGGCGTGGTACCCCAGACTCGCCCATGGCAGCGACACCGAACGAGCCCATTGGCGCTTCATCGGTGAAGGCGAAGGCATCCATTGGCCCGATCTTGACGAAGACATTAGCGTCGAAGGCCTGCTGGCCGGTCGACGCTCTGGGGAGAGCCAAGCCTCGCTGGGGCGCTGGCTTGCTAACCGACGAACTGGCTCCTAAGAAACTGCCCCTTCGACGACTGCGCCGGTCGAGAGGTTGACGCGCCCAGATCCGAGGGGCGCTGCGCGGTGGCGGAGGCGGCGGACGAGGCGGGTGCGGGCCTGTGCGTCGTCGGCGTCGGTGCCCGGGTCGACGGAGACGAGGGGGTCTGTGAGGGTGCGAGAGACCAGGAGGGCGCGTGT
>JANORI010000451.1:0-7251 GCA_031415235.1 Acidobacteriota bacterium
GGCGGTATGCGCGCCAACAACTACCTGCTCGACGGCGTGCCGATCTCGGAGCTGCGCGGACGCGCCGTGCTGAATCCAACGATTGAAGCGGTCGAAGAAGTGAAGGTGCAGGTGCACACCTACGACGCCGAGATGGGTCGCACCGGCGGCGGCGTGTTCAACGTCACGGCCCGCTCCGGAACCAACGCCTTCCACGGCTCGGCGTTCTACCAGACCCGCCCCGTGTGGGGCGTCAACGAGAACTTCTTCGTTCAGAAGGAAGGCCTCAGTAAGAAGGAGAGCGGCCTGGCCGACACCTACTATCGGCTGTACGGGGGCGGCATCGGCGGGCCGGTCGTGAAGAACCGGACGTTCTTCTGGGCCGCGACCGAGGGCTACCGTTCGAACTCGACCAGGAACGAGCAGCAGATCTGGCCGGGCCTGAAGCAGCGCGTCGGC
This sequence comes from Acidobacteriota bacterium, assembly GCA_031415235.1. GTDB lineage: Bacteria > Acidobacteriota > Vicinamibacteria > Vicinamibacterales > UBA2999 > CADEFD01. Next base: position 439 of record JANORI010000451.1, read on the forward strand.
GACTTCTCGAGCTCCACGGTGGCCGGGGTACCGGTGTCGATCTACAACCCGTACTGCCGTGGCGGCGCAGCCAGCGCGAAGTGCCCGGCCACGGGCACGGGGTCAATTGCCACCGGTGGACTCTTCACCGGCGCGGTGATTCCGCGGACCCATCCGGCCGCGAACGCCGCCGGCATCGCCATGCTCGCCGCGTGGCCGACCGAGACGATCGGCGGGCCGATTTCCGGCAACGAGAACAACTTGCCGAACGCCTCCGCCACCGGACCCATCATCGACTCCGCGGACATGTTCACGATCAAGGCCGAGCACAAATTCACCAACAAGTGGTCCTTGAGCGCCCTCTACATCTACAACAAGACCGACGAGCCGGGCAGCACGATCATGAAGCCGGACGCCTGGTACATTGCCAGCCAGGACAACTTCTTCGGCCCACTGCGCCGCCGGCCGCACGTGGCCGTCCTCAACAACACGAACATCCTGAACGACACCACCGTGCTGACGATGCGCTACGGCTTCTCCACCTGGCAGGACTCGTGCGACAAGCAGCCCTATAGCGCGGGCATCGGCTCGCTCGGCTTCACCGGTGCCTACCTGAACGGCGTGTCCGAAAAGGACGTCTTCCCGTCGCTCACCTTCAACGACGGCGTGCAGAGCGTTGGCGGCTGGGGCGGTCAAGCCGTGCGCTGGAACAGCCCGTATTCCGTCAACGCCACCCTGTCCAAGCTGTGGGGTAACCACAGCCTGAAGGCCGGCGCCGATGTGCGGCGACTCGGGGTTGACCTTCAGACCGTCAGCGCGATCTCGGGCAACTTCGACTTCGACCGCCTCTTCACGAGCAACAACGGCGCCGCCAACACGGGCCACGAGCTGGCGAGCGTGCTGCTCGGGGCGCCAGCATCGGGCTCGGTGCCCTTCAACCGGGGTGAAGGCAATTGGTTCACGACCTACTACGGAGCCTACATCCAGGACGACTGGCGCGTGAGCCAGAAACTCACGGTGAACTACGGCGTGCGCCTGGAACACGAAGACGGCCTGCAAGAGGTCGACAATCGCCAGACGGTCGGCTTCGACCAGACGGCCGTGAGCCCGCTCAACGCGCTCGTGCCGAAAACCGGGCTCCTGGCGGGCCGGACCATCAACGGCGGGCTGATATTTGCCGGCGTGAATGGCGCGAAGACTGCGCAGGGCAACCCCGCGGCTGTGAAGGTGGCGCCGCGCGCCGGCTTCTCGTATTCACTCAACTCCAAGACGGTGTTGCGTGGCGGCTACGGCTTGTTCTACGCGCCGTGGAACTACAACGCGACGCAGCACGGGCAGGTCGGCTTTGCGCGTGACACCTCTCTGGCCCAGTCCGCCAGCGCCAACGGCGTGCCGATCACGTCGCTCGAAAATCCCTACCCGGCCCTGGTGCAACCGATCGGCAGCTCGCTCGGCTTGCTCACCGGTGTGGGCAGCACCATCAACTACGTGGACCAGGACAAGGGCGACCCGAAGGTGCACCAGTACTCGTTCGACGTGCAGCGTGAGCTGCCCGGCAACATGGCGGTCACCATCGGCTACGTCGGTGCAACCGGCCGTGACATCGGCTTTGCCGGCACGAACAACGTGGCCATCAACATCAACCAGATCGATCCGGCGGTGGCCCGCGCGGTGTACCCAGGCCCCAATGGCACGTGGGACCCGGCGAGACTTCTGGCCTCGGTGCCCAACCCGTTCTTCGGCGTGCCCGGAGCGGGTGAGTTCGGAGGCCAGGCGACGATTCAGGCCGGACAGCTCCTGCGGCCGTTCCCGCAGTTTGGCGATGTGAACGTGTTTGAACGAACCAAGGGCGGCAAGCGCCAGTACAACGCGGCCACCTTCATCCTCGACAAGCGTACGACCAGCTGGTGGGGCGGTCGGTTCAGCTACACCCTGAGCCGGATGGAGGACAACCAGTTCGGCGAGAACAGCACGTTCCAGACCCGCACGGCGGTCCCGCAGAACAACTACGATCTGGACGCCGAATACGGCATCAGCCACTTCGACTCGCCGCACCGGATCGTCCTGGCGCCGATCTTCAAGATCCCGAACTCGAGTTCCAACGGCGCGGCCGCCAAGTGGCTGCTGAACGGCTGGAACGTGTCCGGCGTCCTGGAGTTCGTGAGCGGCTCGCCGCTGAACGCGGTGTTGTCGGGCGGCCAGTCGACGGCGAACCTGGGCCTCTTCGGCGGCCGGCAGCGTCCCAACCTGACCGGCGACCCGAACACGCAGGGCAGCGACGACGAGCGGGTGGTGACGGTCGATAGCCCCAGCGCGCGGTACTTCAACCGCGGCGCCTATACGAGCCCCGGCGCGGGACGGTACGGCGATGCCCCGCGCACTAATGGCGACGCCCGGTACCAGTTCCGGAGGAACATCGACCTCGTGATTGCCAAGGACACGACGCTCGTCGGTAGCCACGTGGGCCAGGTGCGTTTCGAGATTCTGAACCTGACGAACACCGCGAAGTTCCGTGGGATCGACTCGAACTCCATCGACTCGACCAGTTTCGGCGCCATCACGCAGCAGGCTGGGTTCATGCGCATCTGGCAGTTGAGCTTCCGTTACACGTTCTAACCGGCGCGCTGTCGGGCACAGTCACGAGACGGGGCGGCCTTCGGGTCGCCCCGTCTCGTGTGTACGCGCCCGAGCCGTCGCCGTCGTTCGGCGTAGGCCTGGTTTGAAGCCAGACCTAACGGGTTAACGCCGTCGCCGCTTTGTCCCTGGCGCGGCGGTGGTCGGGGTGGGGCGCGCCGCGCGCATCGCCCTCGAGCGGCGCACGCCGAGGGCGAGGGCGAGCAGCGCGACGACGCCGCCCACGGCGGCGGCGATCGGGATGAGGGGAAGGGGGGTGGTCCGAGCGCGCGAGGTCGCGGTCCACGTCGCCGCCTGCGCCGCCCGCGCTTCAGCGACCTCTACCAGGTCGGCGTCCGCCTGCTCATAGTTCGCCAGCAGGCGCCGATAGTGGTCACGGGCGGTCCCGGTCTGACCCATGGCCGCGGCTGCGCGCGCCGAGCCCAGCACGGACCGGGTACGATTCGCGTTGCGAGAGAGCGCCTGGCGAAACGCCTCGAGCGCCTCGGCCGGCCGTCCCAGTTGCAGCAGCACCTCGCCCAGTAGTTCAGGCGCGGGCACGACCGGGATGGGAAGGCCCAGCGGTGGCGGCAACTGCAGTTCGTCGCGCGTCGCCGACTTCAGGATCTCGACGGCCTCGCTTGTCTGGCCCGCTGCGAGCGCGATCACCGCCGCTACCTCGCGCTCCATGATGGCGATGGCCGGCCTGAGGTCGCCTTCCTGCGGCGAGGTTGCCCGGCCCGCCAGACCCTGACGCGCGAGTTCAGCCAGTGAGGGGTTGCCCGAACGTGCCGCGCTGATGCCGATCGCGCACAGCTCGTTGACGTTGCCGAAGTTGCGCTCGTTGGCCATCATGGCCCAGCGCTGTGTCTCGATCACGTGGCGAGCACGCATGGACGAAAGATCGCTGAGTAGCGTCAGATCCCCAGTGGCTTTCACGACGGGCGAAAGCTCATCGAGCAGGGCCCAGGACTCGCGAAATCGCCCCATTTGCTGCAGCTCGTACTGCCGCCAGGCCAGCGCGTGGTAGCTGCGCAGGGCCGGCGGCAGGCCTTTTCGCGCCACCCATGCTGCAGACGCCGAGAAGGCTGCGCGATCCGACGCTTCGGCGTCGGCCCACATTCCGAGCTGCAGAAATATGTGCGCTGGCATGTGGAGCGCGTGGCTCGATGCGGGTGCGGCTGTGGCATACGCGCGCGCGGCGTCGAGTCCCAGTCGTGCGTGTTCCGGGTCGTCGTAGTTGTGCAAGAGGTAGTGCAGTGCGCCCGGGTGCTCGGGGTACGCGGCAAGCGTCTTGCCGAGGATCGCCCCCACTCGAGCCTGGGTGTCGCTGCCCGCCAGCGACGCGCTGTGGCCTTCGTGTGGGTCCACGTAGCCGATGAGGCTTCGCGACATCGTGCCGAGCAGCGCGAGCGCGTAGAACGACGCGACCTCCGGGTCGTACGGCTCGGCGGCGTACAACTCGGCCATCTTCCCGGCGTGGCGCGCCCGGCGCATGGCGCCGTCTCCGGGGCCGAAGAGCGCGTCGGCGGCGTCGAGAAACATGCGCTCACGCAGTGAGCGAGCAGCCGCCGCTCGCGCCGGCGCGGTCAGCGCCAGCTTCGCCAGTGCACCGCGGGCGGCGCTCACGTCCTCTTTGCCCCAAAGAGTCTGGTGGTAGGTCATCGCCTCGCCCCAGTACGCCAGGACCAGGCTCGGGTCCGCGCGCTCGGCGCGCAGGAAGGCCTCGTTGGCGTCTTCGTACTCGAAGCTGTGCAGCGCGGCGAGGCCCTCGGCGAGGGCGAATTCGGCGATCGACGACGGGGCAGCCGGTGACTGCGCGGCTGCGAGATTGGCCACGAGCACGGTCAACGCGGCAAACTCCCAGACTCGCCGTGTTATCGCTCGGCGGCTGAGTTGGCCGACATGTCCACTGCGGCTCACGCTTCGCTCCGCCCTGCCAGGATGGTCGCGGTCGGTGGCAATGTCCGGCAAAGCGGGCGGTGCTCAGATTTCGCCGCAGAGGACATGCCTGCCAACTCCACCGCCGGTGAACGGTTACGGCTTGGGCGGCGTCGGGGCGCCGCGCGTGCGATACCAGCCGCGCGCCGCCACCTGCACTCCGGGGCGCTGGGTCTTCACCTCGATCGATCGGTTTCGGTGATTCGTATCCGGATTGGACGCGTAGTAGCCGAGGATGTAGTAGTCGCTGGTCTCGGCGTCGATGCGGCCGAGCGCGTCGTCGTACCGGTTGTCGTTGATGACCGCGAAACCACCCGTGGCGTCGGCCAGCACCCGGAGGCTGCTTTGTGTCTTGCCGATATGGGTGCGCATCTCGTTGATGTCGACGTTTTGTTCCAGACTGGTCGTGCCCACTACGCCGCGCGGATCGAGCGTATAGATGACGGCGTTCACGCGGTTCGCCGCGCCGGTCACTGCCGCGAGCTCCGATGCCAGGTCACTGTCGGCGAAGGTGTTGTGCTGTTGCTCGAGCTGAAGGAAGCGATCGCCCCGTTCCGGGTCGGCAATCGGGGTACCGTAGCGTCCGCCGAACACCTGGTCGGTGCCGGTTCGGCCTCCGGGAAACGGATCGAAGTCGTAGCCGTTGGTGACCAGCAGCAGGACCTTTCGTCGATTGCCCATGCGCTCGAGGTTGCCGATCAACTCGTAGGTGGTCTTGAAGGCCACGTGCGCGTTGTAGCGAAGACCTTGCGGACCCTGGGCGCCGTCACGCGAATCCATGATGTCGCGGTACGACATTCCGTGGCCGCCGACGCGGCCGATCGCTTCTTCGAGCAGACGCTTGTCGTACGACACCGGAATCTCGATCGACGACGGTCCCGTACTGAACATCGCCAGCATGTCGCCGGGGTGGAACAGCTTGCCTACGACCTTCTTCAACAACTGCCGTACGAGCGGGGTTTCCGTCGCCGTGAAATGCAGGTCGTCGACGATGAGGACGAAGATGCGTCCGGCGGCGTCGGCGGCGGGCCTGGCGCGCGGCAGAATGATGCCCTCCGCCGAACTGGCGACGGTCTGCGCCGGGGGGGTGAGCAGGTTGAACACGCGCCCCCCGTGCACCATGACCAGCGATGCGATCTTCTGGGGCGAGCCGTCTTCGAGGATTTGGAAGTCGTCCTTGCCGAGGTCTGGAACGAACTGCCCATTTTGCAATCGCGGAATCACGTCCAGCGTCACGAGGTCGACGTTGACCCGGAAGTTCGGCTGCTGGGACGTCTGGGCGCCGGCCCCCTGGGCACTGCTGCCATGTGCCGACACCAGGGGCAAATGCATGATGACGGCGGCCAAGGCCACGGCCGAGGGCCAGAGTGGGCTCCGCATAGACCGCAAATTATAGTGCAGGGCCATGACCGGCCAGCGGTTGCCTGGAGGCCCAAAGATCCAGATTGTCGGATTCACGGGCAGGTATTGGCGCCGGTCCAGTCCGGTATGCACTTGCGGTACGGGCCGTAATTCCCTTACGATTCGAACGTTTTCGTGCGTTTCGCTCCCTGCCTCCCTCCATTTTTCATGCTTGGCACGACTGGTGGATCACGGTACGGGACGTCCCGCGCGAGTGCGCGCTCACGTGAACGGTTACGGGATGGCGTGAGTGTTTAGGGACTATTAACGAGAGGTGACCATGAAGACCCTGCGGCAACTACTGGTTATTGGCCTGATGGTGGCCATGACTGGAAGCTTCGCATCTGCTCAGACCTTTACGGGCGGCGTGCGTGGTGCGGTGAAGGACGCGAACGGCGTCATTCCGGGCGTGACGGTAGAACTGATCAACGAGGCCACGGGCGCGTCCCGCGACGCCGTGTCGAACGAGGCGGGCGAGTACAACTTCACGGCCGTGCCCCCAGGCGTCTACACGATCAAGGGAACGCTGACCGGCTTCAAGACCTACGAGAACAGGTCGGTACGCGTCGCGGCCCAGCAGTTCATCACGATCGACGTGACGCTGGAGGTCGGCACGCTGCAGGAAACCATCACCGTTACCGGCGCCGCGCCGGTCATCGACACCTCCAACGCCACGGGCGGCGGCGTCATCAGCACCGAGCAGATGGCGGCCCTCCCGAGTGGTGGCCGTTCGGCCTTCCTCTTCGCCGTCACGCTGCCCACCGTCGTGGCCTCGGGCGACCCGCAGTTCAACCGTCAGCAGGACCAGACGAATGCCTCGGCGCTGTCGCTCGGCGGCGGCACGCGACGCGGCAACAACTACCTCGTCGACGGCGTGCC
>JANORI010000452.1:0-4023 GCA_031415235.1 Acidobacteriota bacterium
TCATCGATGCGCGAGTGATCGGCGGCAACCCGGTCGCGGAACTCGGCTACAAGATGAACTACACCGACCTGCAATCGGCCATCGGCCGAGTGCAGTTGAGGCGGCAGGTCGAGTTCGCCAGACGGCGGCTCGCCGTGGCGCGCATCTACGCCGCGGCGATCGAGGCACTGCCGTGTCCCGTCTCCATCCAGGAGGGTGTGACCCGCGACGCCCACGCGCGCCACTTGTTCCTGATCCAGCTGCCCCTCGAATGGATCGGATGTTCGCGCAACGACGTCCTCGGCGACCTGCGCCGACGGAACATCGGGGCGAGCATCCACTATCACCCCGTCCACTGCATGCCGCTCTATGCCGGGGTGCGGCCGGCACCGCTCCCGGTGACCGAGCACGTCGCCGAACGCATCCTGACACTGCCGATCAGCGCGTCGATGACCGAAGACGACGCGAGGCGTGTCAGCAAGGCGCTGACGCACGTGCTCGAGAGTCGGACAAGGGCCGGGCGACGGAGGGAGGCATGAGCCAGTACGGCTTTGGCAACGGGCTCTCTGCGGCGTTCCCCTCGCACGTCATCATCGACGCGACCGAACTCTGCAACCTGTCGTGCACCCACTGTCCGCATCCGGCGTTCAAGCAGTCGTCGCACTACGGCGGACGCTCACTGAGCCTCGAGCTGAGCGCCAAGGCCATCGGCGAAGTGGCGGCGGCGGGCCGTGGCCACGTGCAGTACGTGCGCTACGCCAGCGACGGAGAACCCCTGCTGGCCACGTCGATCTACCAGATGCTGACGGACGCCGTGCAGCGATCGGGCACGTTCGTCTCGCTCACCACCAACGGCACGCTGCTGACGGCCCCACGCGTCGAGCGTCTGATCGAGACGGGTGTCAACCTCGTGGACATCAGCATCGACGCATTGTCTGCCGAGACGTACGCCAGGATTCGCGTGCGCGGCGACCTCGCGGTGACGCGCGCCAACGTCGAGCGTCTGATCCGGCGGGTGCGTGACACCGGATCGGCGATGCGGATTGCCGTCAGCTACATCGAGCAACCAGGGAATCTGCACGAGACGGACGACTTCAGGCGCTTCTGGACCGACGCCGGCGCGCATTCGGTGGCCATTCGGCGGCTCCATTCAGCCTCCGGCGCTGTGATCGGGGTGGCCGAAGTGATGCGGCGGCACGCCGCGACCCAGGCGCGCCGTCCCTGCGTGTATCCCTGGGAGCGGATCGTACTGACACCCCGGGGGACGCTGGCCTTCTGCCCATCCGACTGGACGGGCGGGTCCTCACTGGTCGACTACCACACGACGACGATCGCGGAGTTGTGGGCAGGTGCGCGCTACGCCGCGTTGCGACGCGCCCACGTGACCGGCGACTACGGTGCCCACGCCTTCTGCGGACAGTGCCCGGACTGGCAGGAAACCCGGTGGCCGGGACAAGGCGCGTCCTACGCCACGCTGATCAGGGACATGAAGGACAGCGACATGAGCGCGGCCGACGTCGGGACGACCTCGCTCGTTGCCGAGATCGAGGCCCTGGTCGACGGCGTGCCCGGGTGGTCGCCGATCGACCAACTGTTCGCGCTGTCGCTGCTCGCCCACACGACGTCGCACCTGCCCGGCGACCTCGTTGAAGTCGGCTCGTGGCTCGGTCGGTCGGCCATCGCGCTGGGCGCCGCCGCGCGCGACACCCACGGCATCGTGCACTGCATCGATCCGTTCCCGGCCCGCGACGACTGGCGACAGAACGCCGATGGCACGTATTCCTGCGCCGTGGAGATCGACGGGCGCCGCCATGCGAGCTACCAGGAACAAACCGTCTGGGCCGCGGCGTTCGAGCAGCACCTGGCGCCGGCGTATGCGACGCACGCGAGCGTCCTCGATGCGTTCCTCCACAACGTGTGCCGCCGCGGCCTCGGCGCGGTCGTGAAGCCCCATCGCGGCACCGCGGCGACGTTTGTCGAACAGGTGCCGAGCTCCTTTCAATGCCGCCTGCTGTTCCTGGACGGCGACCACGGCTATCACGCCGTGGGCGACGACATCGCCCGGCTCGCGCCGTTTCTCGTGGCCGGCGGATGGATCTGCTTCGACGATGCCTTCTCGAGCTACGAGGGCGTGGACCGCGCCATCGCCCACCTGGTCATCGACAACCCGGCCTACGACCTCAAGCGGCAGCTGACGCGCAAGTGCTTCGCCGCGCGGAAAGCGTTGCGCTAGCGCCCATGGGGATGGCGACCACGTCTCGTGGGCTCGCGGGGATCCTGCGGCGTGACCTGGCCCGGTATCGGGGCTTCCGCCCGCCCGCAGCGGCCCAGCCAGGTCGCTGGCGATTGGCATTCGAATCCCTGGTGTTCAAGGCGGGCTTCCAGGCGGTGCTGCTCTATCGGATCAGTCACGGGCTGGGCGAGTCAGGATGGATGCGGTGCGCCTGGTTCGTCGCGAGGCTCAATCTGCTACTGACCGGCGCGGACATCGAGTTCAGTGCCTGTATCGGTCCGGGTCTCCTGGTTCCGCATCCCTGCGGCATCGTCATTGGCCGGGGCACGCTGATTGGCTCGGGCGCCACCATCTACCAGGGCGTCACGTGCGGGATCCGTAGCTGGGGCCCCGGCCCGGCGAGTGGCTATCCACGCATCGGCAATGACGTGGTGTTGTGCGCCCGTGCGTCGGTCCTCGGCGGCATCCGGATCGGCGACCGCGCCGTGGTCGGCGCGCACGCGCTGGTCACGCACGACCTCGAGCAGGAGCGCCGCGCGTCATGACACGCGTTGGCCTCATCCAGTCGAATTACATTCCGTGGAAGGGGTACTTCGACCTGATCCACGATGTCGATGTCTTCGTCTTCCACGACGACCTGCAGTACACGAAAGGCGACTGGCGCAACCGCAACCGCATCAAGACGGAGGGCGGTGAGCGCTGGCTGACCATTCCGGTCGGAGTCTGCGAGCGCCGCCTGATCTGTGACGTGCCGCTCCCCAGTAGGGCGTGGGCCAGGGATCACTGGCGGCGACTCCACGCCGCCTACCACCGGGCGCCATACTTCGCCGCCTACCGCGAATACGTCGAGGCTCTGTTCCGGCAGCAGCAGTGGCGGACGCTCTCGGAGCTCAACCAGGCGTTCACGATCGGCATCGCGCGTGACCTGCTCGGCATCACGACCGAGTTCGCGGACTCCCGCGGGTTCGCGCTCACCGGCGTCAGAGGCGCGCGCGTGCTCGAGCTGCTGCAGAAGGCCGGCGCAGACGTCTACGTCTCTGGCCCAGCGGCGCGGGCCTACCTCACCGACGAGCAACTTGGCGAGGCCGGTATCGGCGTGGAGTGGAAGGACTACTCGGGCTATCCGCACTACGACCAGATGCACCCACCGTTTTCGCATGCGGTGTCGATCCTCGACCTCATCTTTCACACGGGCCCTCGCGCGGCGTTCTACATTTGGGGCTGGCGCGCGGCGGCGCAGGCCGCCGCATGACTCTCTCGCGCGGTCCGATGCCCGACGCGGACCACTGGCTGTCGGGGGCGGCCATCGACGGGGCGTCCGTGCTCTTCGTCCTCGGTCTCGGCGACGGTCAGCTGCTCGGTGCGCTCGAACGCCGTGGCTGGAACGGACGGGTCGTGGCGCTCGAGCCCAGCGGGTCGTCGCCGCTCGCCAGTGCGGACCGGTTGAGCATCCTGACAGGCCCCGCCTATGCAGGCCTCGACCAGGTGTTCATGTCGATCGAGCCGGACGGCGAGAACCCCGTGATCGTCGGCGATCCCGTGGTGATGCGGGCGCGTCGCCCGGAGTGGATGCAGGCGGCCCGGCGCGTGGTCCACGCCTGGTACGGGGCGAGGGCGAATCAGGACGCGAGGCGCAAGAACGCCGGTCGCTACCTGCTCAACTCGCTTCGCAACATTCCGGCCCTGGCGGTCGAAGGCGACGCGGCATCCCTGGTCGGGGCCTTCACCGGCGTCCCCGCGGTCGTGGTGGGCGCCGGTCCGACCCTTGACGAGAATCTGCGCGACCTCATCGCCACCCGGGACCGTGTCCT
>JANORI010000453.1:0-1653 GCA_031415235.1 Acidobacteriota bacterium
CCGGCGACGGCCACCGGCACGATCCTCGGGACCATGCACTACATGGCGCCCGAGCAGGTCGAAGGGCGCGAGGTGGACACGCGCAGCGACATCTGGGCGCTCGGCGCCGTGCTCTACGAGATGGCGACGGGGAAACGACCCTTCGACGGGGCATCGGCGGCCAGCGTCATCGGCGGGATCCTGAAGGATACGCCGCCGGCGATCTCGACGCGCCAGCCGCTGTCTCCATCGGCGCTCGATCACCTCGTCGAGCGATGTCTGGCGAAGGACGCGGACGACCGCTGGCAGGACGCCGGCGACGTGAAACGCGAACTGACGTGGATCGCGAAGGGTGCAACCGCGCTCGTGCCCGTTGGCGCGCGCCCGCGCAACCTGTGGCTCGAGCGCGCCGCGTGGATCACGGCCGCCGTCGTGCTGATCGCGCTCTTCTTCGTTCTGCGTCCGGCATCTGCGCCGACGATGGAAGATGTGGTCCGATTGAGCATCCTCCCTCCGGACAAGACGCTGTTCACCAGCCAGAGTGCAACCACTGTCGGCGCGCCGCAGTTGGCCGTATCCCCGGATGGCCGGGCCATCGTGTTTGCCGCTGCCGCTCCCGGCGCGAGACCCACGCTCTGGTTTCGATCGTTGAACGCCGTGACGGCCCAACCGCTGCCGGGTACTGAAGGCGCCGAATCCCCGTTCTGGTCGCCGGACCATCGCTGGATCGGCTATTTCGCCGATGGAAAGCTGAAGAAGATGCCTGCCAGCGGCGGACACTCGCAGGCGATCGCAAATGTTCCCGATAACCGTGGGGCCTCGTGGGGGCCGGACGACACGATCCTCTTCTCCAGGGGCACCACTGGCGTTCTGCGTGTTTCATCGTCCGGCGGAATGGTCACGCCGGTCACCGAACTGGACGCGTCCCGCCAGGAAGGGTCGCATCGCTTCCCGCAATTCCTGCCGGACGGTCGTCACTTCCTGTTCACAGTCCGAAGCAGCCTGGCGGATCAGGCCGGTGTGTACGCAGGCTCCCTCGACGGCAAGACGAAGAAGCTCCTCATTCGTGCCAACACGACCGCGCTCTATGCGCCCTCGGGCCATGTGCTGTTTCTGGATGGCGACACCCTGATGGGTCAGGAATTCGATGCCGAGCGTCTCGAGCTCAAGGGACAGGCGTTCGTTGTGGAAGGAGGGGTCGGCCGTTCCAGCACGGGCTATGGTTCTTATTCAGTATCAGGCACGGGCACGCTGGCCTACGCGGGCGCACTGTCAACACTAGGCCCGCTGACCTGGTTCGATCGGGGCGGAACCCCGTCCGAGTCGATAGGGTCTCTGGGTGACTACACGGATTTCCGGCTGTCCCCCGACCAGACTCGTCTGGCGGCGTCCTTAGCGGATCCGAAGACCGGCTTCCCCGATATCTGGATCACGGACCTCACGCGGCGTAGTTCAGCGCCGTTCACGTTCGGACCGTCAGTGAATGCCGCACCGGTCTGGGCGCCCGACGGGGCTCGGATCATCTTCCGGACAACCAGGGCCGGTGGGATGACTGAGTTCTATGCCAAGAGCGCTGGTGGCGGCGGCACAGAAGAGCCTGTGCTGTCGGCGACGATGGCGCGCGCCTCTGGTGTGCTGTCCACCAACGTGACGCTGTGGGACTGGTCACCGGAC
>JANORI010000454.1:0-10333 GCA_031415235.1 Acidobacteriota bacterium
CGGCTGGCCGGCACGCGTTTCCGACGGCCGCCACGGTGGATGACATGAACGCTGAGATCAAGCGCGGCTACCTCGCATGATCCTCGTCGACTCGAACGTGCCGATGTATCTCGTCGGCGCCCCGCATCCGCACAAGGTCGATAGCCAGCGTCTGCTGGAGCAGCTCATCTCAGAACGGGAACGCCTTGTGACCGACGCTGAGGTGTTGCAGGAGATTCTCCACCGCTACGTCGCGGTGAATCGTCGCGACGCCATTCAACCAGCGTTCGACGCCTTGCTCGGCATCGTGGATGACGTCCTGCCCATCGATGCCGCGGTCGTGGAACGCGCCAAAGCGATCGTACTGGCCCGCGCGCAACTCTCGGCCAGGGATGCGATCCATGCCGCGGTGATGGCCGAACATGGCATCACCCGCATCCTGAGCTTCGACCACGGCTTCGACGGCCTGCCTGGTGTCCGGCGCATCGGCAGCTGACGCCCGTCGGACCCACGCTGTCTGACGGGTAGAGTCCGGCTCGGGTGGAGCCACGTAACGCCGTCCTACCGACCACTCCATCGACCCATGACGACCAGGTGCAGTACGTCCGCGGCGTGGTCGCGCGTGGTGTCGTCAACCGACGGCAACGCCACCGTGCCGGCCTCGGCCGATCGCGTGCCGGCGGCCACGGGGTATCGATGCGTGGCGATGCCTGGACTCGCCTCGTCGCCGTTGCAGTCCCGGCGTACGGCGCATGCGAAGCACGTCGCAGTTCCCGCCCGTACCGCACGCGCCCCGCCGCGCGACGTTCGCTAGGCAAGTGACGCGACGTCGGCACACCGAGAACGATCGCGGCCGTCAGGGCAAATACCACGTGCCGGACGCGCGACAGCCGGGTGCGTGACGCGTAGCGGATCGTCAGCTCACCCACGCCGTCAAGGTGGCCCTCGAGAAGATCTGGGGCACGCTCGTCGTCGATCACGCCTTCCGCGGAGGATGTGCCGGCGGTTCACACGACGATGACGCGCGTCGCCGCGGCCACGCATTTGCGCGCCCCTTCGATCGCCCGCATCGCGGCCGTGGCGTCGTACTGACGAAGCGCTGTACACCTGTCCCGATCAGGCGGGGAGCAGCGGAGATCGGGGCCATCCTGTGGCCACGGTCGCCAATCAGGCCGCGCCACTCTGCGTCGTTCAATCGAAGCGCACGCGCCAATCGCCTTGGATGACGAAACCCGACCAGTAGTAGGGGTGGTTGAAGCGCACGTGCCTGGCCATCTCCGCCTGCGCGGCCTTGAGCGCTGCGGATGCCGCCAGACGTCGCGGTCCGAGCAGGCCTTGGTAGAAGCGTCGCATGAGCTGCGCAGTAGCCTGGTCATCGACCTGCCAGAGGCTCGACACGACACTGCGAGCGCCGGCTTGGATGAATCCGCTCGTCAGGCCGACGTACCCTTCGCCGGACACGCGCTTGCCAAGGGCCGTTTCGCACGCGCTCAAGACGACGAGGTCCGCTGGTATGTCGAGGCTCAGGAGCTGATGCAGGCGCAGGAATCCGTCAATCGGCTCGCCGGATGGGCCCACCGTCGACAACACGATGCCCGACAGCTCGGGGTGCTCGCTGTTGATGAATGCGTGCGTGGCCAGATGCAGAATGCGCGGTGCCGTTCGACGACCCGCCAGCGCCTGCACGTTGGCGTCGAAGTCGAGCAGCGTCTGACGTTGTTCTGGCGGCACGAGCGCGGCGATGGCCGCAGCCTCGTCCCGGGTGTAGCGCAGCCTCGGAAGCGCGGGGCCGGTCATCAGCAGGCCGGCCTCCTCCGCGGCGCGCCGCAGATCGCCATCCGGCTCGCCGCCCGTTGGCGGGCGCCCTCGAACCGACGGCCGTCGCGTCCGCCGATCCGTCACATCGAACACGGGATCCGCCAGGATGCGGACCGTCGGGCGATCGCCCGCTGGGGCCGGCGCCCGCCGGACGAGCGCGGCCGCGACCGACGCCGATGGAAGCATCACGATCTCAGGGGCATTCGAAGGCCGTGCCAGGCTCCAGGGCAACGCCGCGAACGGCACTGCCTGCAGCGCTCCACTGGCGGCAATCAGAATGCGGCCTTGACCGATCTGCGCCGCGAACGGACCGAGGATCTCGGCGCTCAGGGCACCGGCGGCCTTTGAGAACTCGGCATCGGCCTGGTCGATTCTCAGCCGGCGCTCCCGCGCCGTCTCCCGCGCAGGGCGCGCATTGCGACTCGTGACCAGATCCTGCAGCCGTTGCACCAACGGCTCGATCGTCGATCGGCCGGCCAGCTCGAATGCCTGCAGGCGATCGCGCGAGAGCACCCAGGCGAAGCTCCGCTCGTCGCCGAGCGCGTATTCGACGAGGACCGTATCGTCGTCGAGCAGATCGCGTTGCAGTGCCTCCACCGCGACGTCGGTGGGCTCGGCCAGCCGTGCATAGGCCGGGTGCACGCGCCGGATCTCTGTCCGCAGATCCTCGAGGTCGGTCAGCAGCCCATCCAGGGTCCGCCGCGCGATCGCAGTCTCCGCCGCGGCCGCCCCGGCAACCGCCCGTCCGTGCGCGCGAGCGGCACGCTCGATCTCGCGGTGAAGCGCTTTCTCCCTGGACCCGAGTGGCTCGGCCGCCGGCGACGCCAGCGGCGGGCGCACGGCTACGAGCGCATCGAGCAGCGACCGCGCCCGGCTCCTCTCGGCGATCTGCAGTGCCGCCCTGTCGTGACCACGCGACGGGTCACGACGATGCAGCTGCATCAACACGTCGGTCGAGAACTCGAACGACTGCTGGATGCCTGCGGCGTAGGTCATCCGCAGACTCGGCGAGTCGACGCTGCGCCTCAGGGACTCGCGAATCTCCTGGGACTCGACGAAGTAGGCCAGCGCCTGGTCGAGGTGACCCGTCGCGCGCGCGTTCTGGCCCAGGTAGAAGAGGTGCGTCGCCTCGGACGGCCGGTCGCCGATTGACTGACTGATCTGGCGGGCGTCGAGCAAGGTCGCCTTGGCCTGTGCGTGCCGCTCGAGACGATGGTACGCCAACGCCATGGCCCCTAGAGTCACGGCCTCGTGTTCGCGATCTTCGATCAGCCGTTCGGTTGCGAGGGCTCGTTCGAAGTACTCCAGGGCCTTGGCTGGGTTCTTCCGCTGGTCCGAGTGCAGCTTCCCGAGGTTGTGCAGCAGAGGACTGGCACAGGTCGAATCGCCCGTGCGGACGCACAGAGAGATGGCGTGCTCGTACTCCGCCGTCGCACGATCGAGGTCCCCCTGTTTGACTCGCGCGCCGGCCAGGTTGCTCGTGGCGCTGATCTCGCCGCGAAGATCGCCGAGCGCGCGAAAGAGCTCCACGGCCTGCGCGTGGTGATCGAACGACAAGTCGTCGCGGCCCATGGCGCCGTACGCTGCCCCGAGGTTGTTGAGCGACCGAGCCACCTGGACGCGGTCGTCGCCTTCCCGGCTGACGGCCAGCGCCTCCTTGAACGCATCGAGGGCGTCCTGATACCGGCCGCGCGTGCTGAAGTTGTTGGCGAGGTTGTTCAACGCGGAGCTGACACCGGAGAGATCACCGACCTCCCGGAAGGCCACTTGCGCGGCACGGAAGTGTCCGACGGCCTCCTCCAGCCGTCCGGTGTTGTTCATCAGGAAGCCGAGGTTGTTCAGCGACGTGGCTTCGCCGTGCCGCGACTCGCCGCGCCGCGCCAAGGCCGCTGACTCCTCGAAGAGCGACATCGACTCGAACGGCTGACCCGTGTTGGCGCGCAGCACGCCGAGCTTGATGGCCGCGTGCGCCTCGATCAGCGGTTCGCCGATTCGTCGGCCGGCGTCGCGAGCCCGGCCCAGCTCCGCTTCCGCTTCGGCATGCCGGTCGAGCTGGATGCACATGTCGGCGATGCGAAGGCGCGCGCGCGCTTCTCGCTCCATCGAGCCGGCGGCGCTCCACGCGGCCGCCGCGCGGCGATAGGCGTCGAGCGCGCGCTCGGTGCTCGCGCTGCCGTCCTGCTGCTCCTGCCTCAGGCCCTCTGCCATCGAGCGGTCGCCGTCGAGCAGGACCTCGCGGCGTTCCACGGCTTCCTGGCGCACCTCGATCCGCAGCGTGTACGAGGCGCTCACGGCGCCCGGCGACACGGCCCGCACGACCACTCGGTAAGTGGCGTCGTTGGCCGGCGCGGCGAGGATGGTCTCGAAACCGCCGACCAGGTGGTCGGGCGCATCCCTGTCGAACAGCATCTTGCCGGTCGGGCCAAGCAGTCGAAGACCGAGATCGATCCGGCGCTGATCGGCGGCGATGTCGATGAGCTCACCGGCCCGGGCCACGATTTCGTACGTGTGCTCGTCACCGCCGCCCAGGGCCCTGGTGATCGCGAATGGGGCGCCGTGGCGCGCTGTGGGCAGCTCGGGCGCCTGCGCCACGGCTGTGGCCGCCGTCAGGCCGTGAACGGCGAGGAACGCGATGCGGAGCGGTATCGGCACGTTCACACGGACTGCCGTTATACCCCATGCCGCGGCCGGGTCACACGGCTTTCGTCCGAAGGGGTCACTTTCATACAGGGGGATTCATGTCTGGGGTGGGGACGACGCACGCGACAGGACGGATGTCTGCCTCGGAAGCAGGATGCCGCTGCCGCCACGGTGCCACGGTCGACGTGGCGTCACCTACGAGACGGAGTCCGCACGTCCGGCGGCGTCACGTGCCGCCTATCGCTTCAGCGCTTTTCCGACCTTCTCGATGGTCTCGCCGGCCTTACGTGTGACCGTGCCCGCCGTGGCCTGGGCCTTCCCAGCCAGCTCGGTGTCGATGCCCTCTGAGGTCAGCGTCTTGCTGCCCGTGGCCCGACCGACCGCTTGCTGGGCCTGACCCTTGACCTGTTCGATCTTCCCGTCGCGTTCGTTCTTGTTCCACATGATGAGCTTTCTCTTCCGCTATCCCTTGTTGACTGGAACGCGAATCTCGACGGGGGCCTTGAGCGACATGGTGATTTCGGTTCCCGACGGCAGGCTGATGTTCTTACCCGTGGTGGTCAACACGATCGCTGTGCCTGCGCCGCCTCCGGCCACAGCGCCGATAACTGCTCCCTTTTTGCCGCCGATGATGCCGCCGACAACCGCGCCGACGGCCGCCGGTGCACCAATCGTGATGATGTCGTCCTTCTTCTCACTCGGTGCCACGCGGCTGATGCCCGCGACGATGTTGTGGGGGTCGTCATGTCCGGCGATCGTCAACGTGCGGAACTGGAAAGCGAG
Organism: Acidobacteriota bacterium; assembly: GCA_031415235.1. Lineage (GTDB taxonomy): Bacteria > Acidobacteriota > Vicinamibacteria > Vicinamibacterales > UBA2999 > CADEFD01. The sequence continues at coordinate 5,221 of JANORI010000454.1, forward strand.
GCTGGCTTGCCCACGTCTTGGGGAAGGCACGGCGGCCGTGACGTCGCCCTTGACCCGGCTGCCGACCGGCGCCAACGTGGTGCCGTCCACAATCAGGGCCTCCGTCAGCGTTCCCTCGACGGCGTCCTCGACCTTGCTCGTCGCGGAACCGACGCTGGTGTCGAGGCGCACGTGAAGTGTGGCGCCTTCGGGCACGGTGTACTCGCGGAATTTGGCGACGGGCGGCAACACGACGGGCGTGGCCTCGGTGACTACTCGCACGTCGGCGATGGTTTCACGAGGAAGCGAGCGCACGGTGCGACCGACGTCAACTGTGACGGCCTGCGGACTTCGCGCGGTCAATGTGCCCTGGACCACGCCGCCATCGGCCTTGGTGACGGCCACTTCGGCGCCGATGGGCACCCGTTCGACATCGACGGGGGCGGCGCCTTTGCTGCAGGCGGCTGCGAAGAGCATGAACGCAATTGCGCTGTAGCGAAGTCCGAGGAACATGGCCCCCATCCTAGGACTGCTGTCCTCTGATGTCTGTGCTCTTTGAGACAGGCCCGATGGCCGCAGCCTGCTACGGTCAAGGTTCGTTTCTCTCTAACAAGGCAGGTGTATCGTGCGTGTTCTATGTGTCGCCGCGATCGCGGCTCTGGGTATCGCGGTTCCGGTTGCCGCCGCAGCGCAGGACTTTGGCGTGATGAATTCCGCCGAAACGATCAACAAAGGCAACTACAAGCTGATGGCAAACCCCATCATGGTCTTCGGCAAGGGGGATGCTGACAACGAGACGGGCGTGGCTCTCGTCGGAGGCTACGGTTTTGGGCATCGCTTCGACGTCGAGGCGAAGTTGGCGGTGTTTGACAACGTCAGGTTCTTCGGCGCTGACGCGGAGTACTGGCTGGTGAAGGACGAGCCGGTGGATGTCTCGGTCATCGGCGGATTCCATCTGGGCCGCCATGACGGGGAGAATTCGAAAGGCTTCGACCTGACGGCACTGGCCAGTGGCCAAGTGGCAGACCGCCTCGAGCTCTATGGCGGGTTGGATTTTTCGCGTAACTCCTTCGACAATTCCGGCTTCAACTATAAGACCCTGCACTTCGTGCCAGGGATCGAATACAAGATAGGCGACAAGGTCGACTTCGTCACCGAACTGGGCCTGGCGCTCAATGACGACTCGTCGCACTACTTCAGCATCGGCTTCGCGTACTACGTCCGCGCCCGTTGACCACCACGCCATCCACATGCTCTTGCCGTCATTGGACCTGAACGCGACACCGCGACCATCCGGGGACACCGCTGGCCGAAGTGATGGTGGGCCGGGAGCAGGCGCGCCAGGCTCCGCCGACGCGGACGCCACGACGCCGGACTTCGCGGTATGATTCGGCGGTCCGCTTTCGCTCCTTCGGGGCTGCGGCGCGGCAAGCCCGCCCGTCCCGCCTTCGGGCTTGGCGTGGCACGGAGGTTTCCATGCGACATGGCGTCTTTGCGGCTGTCGTTTTCGCCCTCGTTCCGGTCACCCTCGCCGGTCAATCGCCTCGGGGCGATCGCCTGACGCTCGACCTCTACTGGGAGTACGAGACCGTCGCCGACCCGCAGATTTCCCCCGACGGGGGGCAGATCATCTACACGCGCCAGGGCTTCGACAAGCTCAACGACCGGCGCGAGTCGGCGTTGTGGATCATGAGCGCCGACGGCTCGAAGAACCGCTTCCTCGTTCGCGGCGGCGGCGCGCGGTGGTCGCCCACCGGCGACCGCATCGCCTACACGACGCAAGGTGACCCCAAGGGCACGCAGATCTTCGTGCGTTATATGGACGCCGAAGGCGCCACGTCCCCGATCACGCACGTAGAGCAGACGCCGGGTGCGCTGGCCTGGTCTCCCGACGGCACCTCGATCGCGTTCACGATGGACGTGGTGACACGCAACACGTGGACGATCGAGATGCCGAAGGCGCCGGAAGGCGCGAAGTGGACCGAGACGCCACGCATCGTCGAGCGCCTGGACTTCCGCCAGGACCGCGAAGGCTTCGTGGACGACGCATACCGGCACCTGTTCGTGGTGCCCGCCACGGGTGGCACGCCCAGGCAGTTGACCACGGGAGACTGGAGCCACACGGGCGCCGAGTGGACGCCCGACGGTCAGCAGATTCTCATTGCCGGCAACCGCGTGCCCGACGCCGATCACCAGTGGCGCGAGAGCGACATCTATGCGGTCACCGTGAGCTCCGGCGCCATCGCGCAGCTCACGCGCCGTCGTGGCCCGGACGGCAACCCCAGCGTGTCGCCCGACGGCACGCTCGTGGCCTACACCGGCTACGACTGGGCCAAGGACACGTGGATCGACAGCAGGCTCTATGTGATGAACATCGACGGCAGCAGTCCGCGGCTCGTCTCCGGCGCATGGGACCGTTCGCCGCAGAACGTCCGGTGGAAGGCCGACGGCTCCGCGCTCTATTTCACGGCGCAGGATCAAGGCTCGCAGAACCTCTACATGCTGCCTCTGACCGGTCGCGCTCCGGGCGCGGTGCAGGCGGTCACGAAGGGCACGCACATGCTCACCGTGTCGGACATGACGGCCAAGGGGCTGGCCGTCGGCGTCAGCACGTCGGTCCACGCACCGCCGGATGTCGTGAAGTTCGACGTGGCGGCGCCGCAGACGATCACCCGCCTGACCGCGGTCAACGACGACATCCTGGCCGGCAAGAGGCTCGGGAAGGTGGAGGAAGTCTGGTACACGTCGAGCGACGGGCAGAAGATCCAGGGCTGGTATGTCACCCCACCCGACTTCGACCCCACCCGCAAGTATCCGATGCAGCTCCACATCCACGGCGGCCCGCACGGCATGTACGGCGTGGGCTTCAACTACTCGTGGCAGGAGCACGCGGCCAACGGCAACGTCGTGCTCTACACCAACCCGCGCGGCAGCACCGGATACGGCAGCGCCTTCGGCAACATGATCATGCGCGCTTACCCGAGCAAGGACTACGACGACCTCATGGCGGGCGTGGACACGCTACTGAAGAAGGGCTTCATCGACGATCGCAACCTCTACGTCACCGGGTGCAGTGGCGGCGGCGTGCTCACCTCGTGGATCGTCGGCAAGACGGACCGCTTCGCGGCGGCGTCGGCCGATTGTCCCGTGATCGACTGGGTGAGCTTCGTGGGCACGACCGACGGGCCGACGTGGTACTACAACTTCGAAAAGCTCCCGTGGGAGGATCCGTCAGAACACTTGCGGCGGTCGCCGCTCACCTACGTGGGCAACGTGAAGACGCCCACGATGTTGATGACGGGCGTGCAGGATCTCAGGACGCCGATGCCGCAGACCGAGCAGTTCTACAGCGCGCTCAAGCTGCTGAAGGTGCCCACGGCGATGATCCGGTTCAACAACGAGTGGCACGGCACCACGTCCACGCCCTCGAACTTCATCCGCACGCAGCTCTACCATCGCTTCTGGTTCGACAAGCACAAGCGACCCCCGACAACGACGACCACGGCGGGTCGTCAGTGATCGTGCAAAGCCCGCTCCCCCAGCCCCTGGGCAGGTTTCCCCCGTTGGCACCGCAGATGTCCCTTGGCACACGCCCCTTGGCCACGCCCAAGGCCACGCCGCGGGCGCAGCCGATCCGCCCACGCCCACGCGCCGGCCGCCTCGCCACACCTCCGGCGGGACCGCGCCCGGTGGGGACGCGTGGATGAGGACGACGCGGTCGGCGGGGGCACGACGGTCGGCTCGTCGCCGTCGCCGATCGGCGGGGCGCGCGCCGCCGAAGGGTTCGCACGCCGGCCGGGTGATCGCGCATGTCGTCTATGAGTACTGGTCATAGGCGCGCCTGATGCCCGGCCACCGCGGCAAGTGCCGGGGCCTGCTCGACGCCGCCGCCGTGCTTTGCCTGGCCGATGCCAATCAGGGACGTCTCTAGTGTGAGTCGCCGCGGGACGACCCAGGGACGGCGAGGCGACGTAGCCGACAAATGAAGTGCGCTACCGCACCACCACGGCCGGTACGTTCCGGTCGCGCACCAGACGATTGAACGCAGCCAGGTCGTCGCCAAGGGGCGTGGCGGCCGCACGCTGCTGCCGGGCCCAGTCTTCGCCGAGCGCCGCGAGCCGGCCCTGTTGGCCGTCGGTCGCGCCGCTGTCGCTGCCGTCGATCGCGCTTCGCAAGTAGATGGAGTACTGGTTCCAGCGCTGCGTGAAGTTGATGACGGTCTGTGCGTCGACGACTCGCTTCTGCGATGCACTTTGAGGTCGGTGATTGGCGTGAGCGGCAGATTCAACTGCAATTTCGTCCAGCGCTGGTCGCCGTTGAACGACACGCAGGACCCGGTCTCGGTACCCACATAGAGCAGGTCCTTGCGCACCGTGTCCTCACGCACGACTCGCGCCCACGCTTCTGGCCCGATGCCGTCGATGATGCGCGCCCAGGTCCTGCCGTAGTCGATGGTCTTGAAGACACGCGGGGTGAAGTCGTCGTCACGCGTCAGATTCGGGGCTGGCCTCGCGCCAGGTCTTGCCGCGATTCACCTGAGCAGCACGTTGCCGCCCAGGTGCGTCCACGTCCGGCCGGCGTCGGTGGACCTGTAGACACCGTCGCCGTGCGATGTCATCACGCCGCGGATCGGATGCTCGCCCATGCCCACGTAGATCACGTTGGGGCCCGAGGGCGCCGCCGCAATCGCACCCACCGATGCCGTGTTGAGCTGGCCGTCGGTGATGTTGGCCCAGCTCTGGGGCACGCTCGTCGTCGATCACGCCTTCCGCGGAGGATGTGCCCGGCGGTTCACACGACGATGACGCGCGTCGCCGCGGCCACGCATTCGCGCGCCCCTTCGATCGCCCGCATCGCGACCGTGGCGTCGTACTGCTCGGTGGGGATGAAGTCGATGTCGCCGTAGAACGAGAATTCCCGCTCCTTGCGCAGCCACGCCGACGTGGCGGCGAGACGGTCGAGCTCGGCGGCCGAGATCGACGGAACGCGAGTCGCGTGCTCGCGCAGCAGGGCGCCGACGTCGTGCCAGTGTGGCGGCTCGACGCCGACCTGACGCAGGATCCCCTTGAGCGCCAGCTCGACGATCTCCTGCGCCTCGCGCACCACGTCCGAGTAGGCGTCGGCGTCGTAGAGC
>JANORI010000455.1:0-8342 GCA_031415235.1 Acidobacteriota bacterium
CTCGGCCTGCGCGCTGAACCGGCGCACGGTCAGGTCGCGGCCGAGCAGCACGATGACCATGTGCGCCGACGCCTGCACGTTGACCAGGTCGCTGTTCAGGCGGCCCAGTTCGGCGTTCCGGTGCGCCATCTCGTCGTTCACCGTGGTGAGCTCTTCGTTGGCCGACTCGAGCTCCTCCTTCGAGGTCTCGAGCTCTTCGTTCATGCTCTGCAGTTCCTCGTTGGCCGACTGCACCTCTTCGCTCGAGGTCTGCAGTTCGTCGTTCGCCGTGTCGTGCTGCTCCTGGGTGGCCTGCAGAAAATCCCGGGCCTCAGCCAGTTCCTGCTCCAGCTCGGCGATGCGGATCGCCGAGGCGCCCCGCGTGCGGCGGGCGCGAGCCGCCGGGGCGCGCGGGGTCGAGGCCGCACGCACGCCGCCTGACTCCTGGAAGAGGATCAGGAAACAGGGCTGGTCCAGATTCCGCAGCGGCACCACTTCCACCTGTACGGTTCGGGCGACGCCGTCGTCGTCCAGGCGGATTTCGTCCTTGCGCACTGGTTCGTTGCGGGTCCTCGCCGTGTTGATGGCGGTCCGCAAGGGCGCCACCAGCGCTGGACGCGCCATCTTGAGAACGTTGAAGGTGGCCCTGCCCGACGCAGGTTCGAGGTAGGCGCCCGTCTGGCCGCGGAACTGGAGGATCTGCAGGTCGTCGCTGACCAGCACGGCCGGCGGCGCGAACCGATGCACCGTGACCCGGTCAGCTTCGCGCTGGGCATCGAGCTCCGGGCGGCCGCCACGAGGGGCCGGCTCAGTGTCGGCGTCCTCGGCATGGCCCACCGCCTTGGCTGGCCCTGACGGCCTGCTCTCAGGCCGGCGTCGCATCGGCAGGTGAAACTCGGGCGTGGGTACGGCCTTCTTCACGTAGATCTTGTGTTTTTTGTCCACCGGCTCGAAGAGCTCCGTGAAGGCGCCGATCGTCTCGGACGCGCCCAGATACAGATACCCACCCGCGCGCAGCGCGTAGTGAAACACGGGAAACACCCTCTGCTGCAGGGCCGGTTCGAAGTAGATCAGCAGGTTGCGGCAACTGATGAGGTCCAGGCGCGAGAAGGGCGGGTCGGTGATGACGTTCTGCCGGGCGAACACCACCATGTCGCGCAGCACCTTGGTGACGCGGTACCCGCCGCTCTCCTCCACGAAGAACCGCCGCAGCCGTTCTGGCGACAGGTCCTCCGCGATGCTGCGTGGGTAGAGTCCACGGCGGGCCGTGTCGAGCAGCGTGTTGTTCAGGTCGGTGGCAAACACCTGCAAGGTGCGCGGCTCGGCCGCGGCGTCGGCCGCTTCGGCACACGCCATTGCGATCGAATACGCCTCTTGGCCCGTGGAACAGCCGAGCACCCAGGCGCGAACTGGCTCGCCGCCAGGGCTCTGCAGCAGAGCCGGAAACACCGTGCGCCTCAACACGTCGAAGGCCTCGGCGTTGCGGAAGAAGCTCGTCACGCTGATCAGCGTGTCCTGGAAGAGCGCGTTGAGTTCCTGCGTGTTGCCACGCAGGAACGCGGTGTAGTCGGCCGGCGCGCGCTGCTTGGTCACGATCATCCGCCGCATGATGCGCCGCTGCACCGTACTGGCCTTGTAGAGCGAGAAGTCGACCCCGGTGTGGCTGCGCAGCAACCGCAGGATGGGGGCGATGCTGGCCGGCGTCACTTCCGCAGGCGTCTGGCGGTGCGTGTCGGCGAGCGAACTCGGTGCCGAGGAGACCACATCGACCACGGCAGGATGGGTGGCGATGCGCGCCAGCTCGTGCGCGATCTCGCTCGGCGACAGCACGAAGTCCACGCAGCCAGCGGCCACCGCGCTGCGCGGCATCGAGTCGTACTTCGCCGACTTGTCCTGCGCGAACGTCAGACCGCCCTCGGCCTTGATGGCCTCGAGCCCCACAGTGCCGTCGGTGGCCGTGCCCGAAAGGACTACGCCGATGGCGAGGGGTCCGCAGTCGTGCGCGAGCGTCTCGAGGAAGAAGTCGATCGATCGATGCGGCGCGCGGGTGTCGGGCCGCGGTTGCAACGTCAACCTGCCGCCCTCGAGGGTCAGGTCGGTATTGGGCGGGATGACGTAGACGTGGTTCGGCTCTACGCGCAGATGGTCGGTCACCTCGTGCACGGGCATGAGGGTGACGCGGCCCAGCAGCTTCGTGAGGGCGCTCTCATGCTGCGGGTCGAGATGCTGCACGAGCACGAAGCCCATGCCGGTATCGACCGGCAGGTGCGTGAGAAGTTCGGAGAACGCTTCGAGGCCTCCCGCCGACGCGCCCACGCCGACGATGGGAAACGCCGCCGGTCGCCCTTCGGCCGGTACGTCAGGCAGGGATGCAGTGATCCGGGGCGAAGCGTGGGAGGGGCCCGCGCGCCTGATGGTCATCGGGGATGGCTGGTGAGCCCGCAGTATGTACTGAACGGTGCGTGTGTGCGCAGATGTCTTTGCCCTGCGTATGTGCAGTTCGGCACAGCCAGCGCCAGAGTCCAGAGGTACCGTCGTGGTAGTTGGAAGTTGGAGAGGAATCCACCATGAACATTGTCGTAGTGCTCATCATTTTTCTGCTGCTGTTCGGCGGGGGCGGTCTTTACCTTGGTGGCCCGATGATCGGGGGAAGTCTGGGCGGGCTCATCCTTCTCGTCCTGATTGTCATGCTGTTGACAGGCCGAACGTAGCGTGCGCCACTGGACGTCGCGACGCTGCCGCGGTCAAAGAGAGGCACCTCATCAAGAAGGGCATCGATGACGCCTGGAGCTGGTCCGCGAAGACCGAAAACCTGCCGCGGCGCCTTCTCGGCGGGCTTCGCACGCCAGGCAGCGCGTGTGATCGGACCCTGACCCCCAGCCCCTGGGCAGATTTCCCCCCGTTGGCGTAGCAGATTTCCCTGGCACAGACGACGCCAGACCGAAAGGTTCGCACGACGTGGCCAGGGGGCCAAAATGTTTCCTCTCGTCGAGTCCACATTGACGCGTCTTCGGGCACACGGGCCCGTTGACTCGACCAGCCCGGAGCCCCAACGAAACCTCCAGGAATTCGGCCAGAGAGTCGGAACTGACGCCGCAGCTCGGCGCGCGTCCGTGCCGGGACTATCCCTTCGAGCTTCGGCTTGTCGATGGTGCTGGCGGCTGTGCCATGCCAGCCAAGGCCGCAATCCGCCCTGGGGTTGGGGGCCAGGGTGTGATAGCGGGTGTTCTGTCACCCCAGACCCCTGCTGATGTTGCCTATCGTCGGTGCCACTTCCGGGGAACAGGTGCGAGCCGCTTCTCGGCGATTGATGTCACGTCCGCCTGCCTGTTTAGCTGATGCCCGACGAGCTCGTGTCCCCCGCTCCGCCGTGCCATCTCAGCGGGGTGGCGGGGGCGCAATGATCATGGAACGCCGGTCGGTGGCGAATGGATCGTGCGAGGACCTGAGCGCGGTCAACCTCGTGGTTCGTGGGCATTGTCACCGGCCGCAGGGGGGAACACAGGAACACTGACCCGGGAGCAGTGTTCCCCCCACCGCGGCGCCGGCCACGTGCGAACCTGCGGCGTCGGCGCGCGTCGAGGGGCCGCGTAGGCCGTTGTGGGTCAAGGCGATGCCAACGTCGCGCGATGGGCCGGGGAGCGCCTGACCGACGGCGGCAAGCGGAGAAAAGTAGGGAGGATTGCCATCGGAGCGTGGGATGTGACGGCTGTGTCTGGTGTCTGGGCTTGCACTCGCGCGTCCTCCTGGCACGACGATCGACCGCGCTGTCACGTAGAACAGCGGTGAGTCTGCTGCGATCACGCGCGTGAGTGTCGGGCGGTGCTCGGCGTCGTGCAAGGCGCGTCGCCCGGTCCTTGCGCTTACGTGATCGCCGGACGTATGGCCGGTGCAAACTTGGTGATGCACGTTGTCAGAAGCCGACGTGCAACAGCGTTCCACTCAGTACAGGGCAACACGCGATCCGACGCATGCGCCGCGCGACGTGCGCCGCCCGCCGTACCTGGTCTCAGGCCGGTGCGCGACCCGAGCTGGCCACAGGCCGCTGTGCCATGCCAGCCAAGGCCGCAATCCGCCCTGGGGTTGGGGGCCAGGGTGTGATAGCGGGTGTTCTGTCACCCCCAGCCCCGGCTAAAGAGAAACTCGCCCTCACGCCACAACATGATGTGGGCCGGCATTCGGATCAGCACCAGCCGCGTTTCGTCCATCGGGGTGCGTCGAAGACGCGTGACGCACTAAAGAGAAACTCGCCGCGCCACCAAGCGGCAGCGGAAGCGCAGACCGGCCCCGAAAGGAGCGACGCGCGGGTGGACGCGCGAGGAGCTGTACACACGTGGCCGCGCTAATTGACACCAACATCCTGGTGTATCGCTTCGACCCCCGGTATCCGGCGAAGCAAGCGACCGCGACTGCGCTGCTGAAAGCGGGCATTGCGGACGATTCCATCCGCGTGCCCCACCAGGCGCTGCTCGAGTTCGTGGCGGCGACCACCAAGCCGCTGTCGAAGGGCGGGACCTCGCTCCTCTCGCCCAGCGACGCGCGACTGGAGATGGAGGACATGCTGCTGCAGTTCGAGATCGTCTTCCCGGACGAAGAGGTGTTGCGCATGGCTATTCGCGGCGCGGCCACCTACGGGCTGTCCTGGTTCGATGCGCACCTTTGGGCCTATGCCGAGCGGTTCGGCCTGGACACCATCTTCAGCGAGGACTTCGCCCACGATCGGCGGTACGGACGCGTCCGCACGATCGACCCCTTTCGCTGACTCATTCGAGCGGCAAGAGCCGCTTCAACTCCTCGACCCAATTGAGCACTACCGTGACACTCGCCGCCGACGCCACCTCCCCGGACCCGCGCCGCTTGATCATCACAAACCGCTTCCCGTCTGGTGAAATGTCGTAGCTGCGCCCGTACTGGCCCACCAGGTTGGTCACATACCCCGCCTTGATCAGGATCTCCGGCGGAGCGGTCGACCGCGATGCCGAGGGCGGCACCGCGACCCGCATCAGCTCACCGGTTGGCACTACGTAAAACAACTCGCGGCCGTCGGCACCCCACAGTGGCTGCGAGCCACCGCTCGTGGACACCTGCCAGCGACCGCTGTTCCCGCCGGCGGAAGCCGACTTCCAACGGTGCTTTCAGGTCACCCCGCCGACCGTCCATGCCATGATCGTGGCCTTGGAGCGACGCGGCCTGATCAGTCGTGTCCCTCGGCAGCCCGTACGATCCAGTTGCGGCTCTCAGTCCACGAACTCCCCGCCGTGCAACCGATCTCAAAACCACTGCGACGGGGCACTAGCAGCATCGCGCCGCAGCGAGCTTGACTCAGAGGACATTCGTCCATACAGTGACTTGGTGGACATCGACTGGGATCCGAAGAAGGCTGCCGCGAACCTACGGGAACACGGTGTCTCCTTTTCGGATGCCGCCACTGTGCTCACTGACGACTTCGCCCTCACCCGCGAGGATCCGGACTCCGTCGGAGAGCAGCGCTTCGTCTCGCTCGGCATGAGTGCCACTGGTGCCCTGCTCGTCGTCGTGTACACGCACCGTGAGCCGGACATCTATCGCATCATCTCCTCGTGGAAGGCCAACAAGCCGCAAAGGAAGCAGCATGAAGAAAGTCGCCGCTGAACCGTATCGCGACATCGACTTTTCCCAAGCGAAGCGAGGGCCAGTCATCCCTCTCGAACCGGGGAAGGCAAAGATCTCGATTCGAATCGACAACGCGGTCATTGAGTACTTTCGTGCTCAGGTGGAGCGGGCGGGCAAGGGCAACTATCAGACGCTCATGAACGACGCGCTTGTCGCCTACATCCAGCAACGCTCCGTCATAGACGCCGTGCGCCAAGTGGTCCGCGAGGAGCTGTCTGCTCCGCGCGCAAAGCCACGCCAGTCGCGGACGCGCGAAGCGGTGGCGTGAGACGTAGAAGGGCGGGTCCTGCGTCTCAGGGCTTGGGCTTCCGTGTCGAGGGAGGGCAGAAGGGCAGGGCCAGGGACGGGTCGTGCGCCCGCGTCGCAATAACATTCCGTCACCCCCAGCCCCGCTAAAGAGAAACTCGCCCTCACGCCACAACATGATGTGGGCCGGCATTCGGATCAGCACCAGCGGCGTTTCGTCCATCGGGGTGCGTCGAAGACGCGTGACGCACTAATGTTTCCTATCGTCTTCGTGTCGGAGTTCGCGAGATCCGGCTCTCCGAATACTCGGTGTCGCGCCTCGCGGCAGCGCACAGCCGCTCGAACTCGAGGGCCAGATCCACGTCCCTGGTCGTGCGAGGCTCGGCACGAGCCGATACCGCCAGTCCTCCGACGAGTGCCCAGCGAAGCTCGAGCGCGTCGAGATCCGCGACCAGGCGCCGCAGGACTCGGTCGAGTGTCGTCACGGTCGGGCGCGTGGAAACGGCACCACACGCCCCGCGGAATCGCCAGCCGGAGCGTCGGCGCGCCAAAGCCGCCAGTCGAGAAGCCGCTGTTGAATCTCTGCGTCGGTGTCGGCGACGAACCGGCGCCGCAGATTCTGCTGCATCATGGCCAGACCGAGGTCGTAGAGTTCGAACGCGGCCCGCAGGCGGTCCGCAACGCCGGGATCGCCGACCTGGTCCATACGACATTCTAGCGTGAGATCATCGAGTCCACATTGACGCGTCTTCGGGCACACGGGCCCGTTGACTCGACCATCTCGCGCCTCGGACCACCCGTGCGGCCGGTCCGCATGCTCGCACTCACGCGGGACCAGCTGCTTCCGGGGCGCCACGTGGCTCCACTAACCCTTCAAAGGCATCCGCCACGATCCGCTCGATCCGCCGCACTTCATCGTCGGTGAGTTGCTTGAACTCCCTGTCCCTCCGGCTCTTCGAGAGCGAGTCGTCGTTCTGCCGGATGAACATCACGAGGTTCTCGGCGATACGGTCCGGCATCTCGACGGCCGCCATGACGCGCTGCAGCGCCAGGTCGTGCCGGCGCAAATAGTCGATCTCGCGCGGCAGGTCTTCGTCGACCGTGCGTTGGACGCAGGCGAACAGGAACTCGGCGGCCTGCGTACAGTCGAAATAGCGATAGAGGTCCGCCGTGTCGTTCAGCACCTCGACATTGCGCTCCGGCGTGGGCCGCCATTCGATGTAGGGCAACAGCGAAGTGGAATGGCCCTGAAGCACTGTGCGGTAGTCGTCGATGCGGTCGAGCATGACCGACGATACCGGGAACACCATGCCGGTTGGCGTGAAGCGACGCTCGGCCAGGACGTGGTGAATGAGGCAGCGATGCAGCCGCCCGTTGCCGTCCTCGAAGGGGTGGATGTAGACGAAGCCGAAGGCCGTGGCCGCAGCCTGGAGGACCGGGTCGATGCCGTCGTCGCGCATGCGGTCGTTGGCGTCGAGCATGCCGGCCATCAAGTCGGCCAGATCCTGCGCGCGCGCGCCGATGAACTCGGGCCGCGGATCGCCAAGATGGTCGCGCTCGCCCACGAACACGCCATCGAGACGAAGGCCCGGATGCACGAAGCGGGTGTCCTCGATGAGGACGTTGTGCAGCCTGATGATTTCGTCGACGGTGAGCTCGTTCTTGCCGGCCTGCAGCACAGCGCGCCCCCATCGTTCGAGCCGAGAGCGCGGCGGCCGCTCCCCTTCAATCTGGAAGCTGGCGCGGCTATCGGCGAGCAGCAGGAAGCTGGCAGCGCGGGCCACCAGATGGCCGCCGGTGCGGCCTACGGTGTCGCGCGCGCGCGCGGCGAGATCGAGCGAGAGACTCTGCTCCAGCGCCGTGGTGCGGCGGATGATCGGAGAGTAGCGGCCCGTGCCGAGAAGGTTGTCGCGCACGCGGTGGCGCTTCGAGAGGCGCGGCTTGCCGGTGAAGTAGGCCTTCGGGTCCAGCAGGTCGATGGCGGCCACGCGCGGGGCGTCGGCCGCATCGATGGTTCGGCCGGTCAGCGTTTCGTAGAGGAACCAGACCCTGCGGACGTGCGTCGCGGAAGGCGCCGCGCGCACCATCGCTTCGATGTCGACTCGCGGCAACGCGTCGAAGAGGCGCTTGAGCACCAGCAAGTCGATGTCTTCGTGCTTGAAGATGAATTCAAGGTGATCGGCGAGTTCGTCTCCAGGCCAGTAGCGTTTGTCGAAGACGGTCCACGTCCCGTCGGAGCGGCGGCTGCCGCTGACGTGCTGGTCGGCTATGCAGCTCGGACGCCGCACCGCCGCGGCAACTGACAGCTCATGTATGAGCGCGGCAGCCCCGGCCAGACGGGTGCCCTGGGGAGCCGACTGTTCCTGGAAGGTGACGGGCTGGGCGCGCTGCAATTTCACGTCGAAAGACCCTCACACGTGTCGATAGTTTGCCTAAGTACTGATGCGTCGTCGAAACTGTCATAC
>JANORI010000456.1:0-3496 GCA_031415235.1 Acidobacteriota bacterium
GGAGAGCCGCCATGATCCAGATGCGGACGATTCTCGACGTCGCCGACAATTCCGGCGCCCGGAAGCTTGCGGTGATCAACCCGATTGGTGGGTCCACCGGCCGCTACGCCCGCCTGGGTGACATCGTGACGGCCTCGGTGAAGGAAGCTACGCCTGAGTCCGCCGTCAAGAAGGGCTCGGTCGTGAAGGCGGTCATCGTGCGGGTGCGCAAGGAACAGCGCCGCAAGGACGGCAGCTACATCCGGTTCGACCGCAACGCGGCGGTGCTCGTGAACGCCGAGGGCGAGCCAGTGGGCACGCGCGTGTTCGGGCCCGTGGCGCGCGAACTCCGCGAACGGCGCTTCATGAAGATCATCTCGCTTGCGCCAGAGGTGCTCTAAGCCATGGCCAAACTGCGGATCAAGAAAAACGACATGGTGCTGGTGCGCGCCGGCAAGGACCGCGGCAAGCGCGGCCGGGTCCTGCAGGTGATGCCGGACAAGAGCCGGGTAGTGGTGGAAGGCGTGGCGCTCATCAAGAAGCACACGCGTCCCAACCCGCAGAAGAACATCAAGGGCGGCATTCTCGAACGTGAGGCGGCCATTCACGTGTCGAACGTGATGCTGGTCGATCCGGACACGAACGAGCCGTCGCGGATGGGCGTGCAGACGCAGGCCGACGGCGCCAGGGTGCGCGTTCGCCGCAAGCGCGGCGGGGTGGGGGCGAAATGAGCGAGGCGAAGACAAATCGTCTGCGGGAGCGGTACTTGAGTGACGTGGTGCCGGCCCTATCGAAGGAATTCGGTTATACCAATGTGATGGCCGTGCCCAAGGTCAGCAAGGTCGTCGTCAACATGGGCCTGGGTGATGCGACGCAAAACGCCAAGGTCGTCGATGTCGGCTCCGAGGAGTTGGCGAAGATCACCGGGCAGAAGGCGGCCGTGCGTCGCGCCAAGAAGTCGATTGCGCAGTTCAAGGTGCGCGAGGGCATGCCCATCGGCGCGATGGTGACGCTGCGCGGCGCCAGGATGTATGACTTTCTCGACCGCCTGATCAGCATCGCTCTGCCGCGGGTGCGCGACTTCCGGGGCGTTTCGGGGCGTGGGTTCGACGGCCGTGGCAACTTCACGCTCGGCCTGCGCGACCAGCTCCTCTTCACGGAGATCGACTACTTGAAGGTGGACAAGGCGCGCGGCATGAACGTGTGCGTGGTCACGACGGCGAAGACGGACGACGAAGCCCGCAAGCTGCTTCAGCTGCTGGGCATGCCGTTCCGCACGAACTAGCCTCGGAACCCGAGAATCATGGAGTTCCTTGGCTAGTTGACAGCATTGTCTGGCGCGCCTGGCGCGCCGGGACCGTCCTGCGGCTGCAGGGCGAGGATGGGTGGATGTAGGGCCGCAGGACGGTCCGGGACGAGGATTCGAGCGATGGCGACTACGGCAAAGATGGCTCGTGAGAAGAAGGCGCTGAAGTTCAAGGTGCGCCACCGTAACCGGTGCCGGCGATGCGGCCGGCCGCGGGCCTACATGCGGAAGTTCGCGCTCTGCAGGCTCTGCTTCCGCGAGCACGCGCTCACGGGAGATGTCGCGGGCGTGACGAAGAGCAGTTGGTAACACTGGCGGCTACGCGCTAGCGGCTAGGGGCTAGAGAGAGCACGAAGAACATGACTGATCCGATTGCAGACATGCTGACCCGGGTACGCAACGCGGTGTCGGCTCGACACAGCCGCGTGGACATGCCCGCGTCGAAGCTGAAGACCGAGATCGCGCGGATTCTGCAGGACGAGGGCTATATCGCGGGCTTCAGGCTCGTCGAGGAGAAAGCCGCCAAGCCTGGCGGTGCCACGCGTCCGATGGTCCGACTCTTGTTGAAGTACGGTCCGGGAGGGGAACGTGTGATCACCGGGATTCAGCGCGTGAGCCGCCCTGGCCGCCGGGTCTACGCGGGCGCCGACGGCATCACGACGGTGCTCGGCGGACTGGGCGTGAGCATTCTCACCACGTCACGGGGCGTGATGACGGGGCGATCCGCGCAGAAGGCCGGTGTGGGCGGCGAAGTGCTCTGCAACGTGTGGTGACGTGAGTAGCGGTGAGGGGCGAGGGGCGAGCGGCTAGGCATGCCGGGTCCCGCAGGCCGCCCCTGGCAGCTGGACAGAACTTTTCTAGCCGCTAGCCGCGAGCTGCTAGCCGCTAGGTGGGAAAATCGAAATGTCACGTATTGGCAAGAAACCGATTCCGATTCCGAAGGGCGTGACCGTGAAGGTCGACGGCGCCGCGGTGGACGTCAAGGGGCCGAAGGGTCAGATGCGCCAGGCGCTGCCGCCCGGCGTAGTCGTGGCGCTCGAGGATGGCCACCTGGTGGCGCGCCGCGAGCGCGACGAGAAGGCCCTCGCGAAGTTCCACGGCCTGGCCCGCAGCTTGGTCGCCAACGCCGTGCAGGGCGTCCACGAAGGGTGGAAGCGCGAACTCGACATCGTCGGCGTCGGCTACCGCGCCGAGGTGAAGGGCCAGCAGGTGAACTTCGCGCTCGGGTACTCCCATCCGGTGGTGTTCGACATCCCGGTCGGGATCGACGTCGCGGTGGAGAAGCAGACGCACATCACGGTGACCGGAGTGGACCGGCAGCTGGTTGGGCAAGTGGCCGCAAACATGCGGTCACTACGCAAGCCCGATCCGTATCAGCAGAAGGGCGTGCGATACACCGGCGAAGTGCTGAAGAAGAAGGCCGGGAAGACGGGGGCGTAGGGCCATGAAGGTCACTAACAGAGAAGAACGACGTCAGCGGATCAAGTTCCGCATCCGCAAGCGAGTGCGCGGCACCGCCGAGCGTCCGCGCCTGAGCGTGTTTCGCAGCGTGTCTCACATCTACGTCCAGGTCGTCGACGACCTGGCCGGTCAGACCCTGGCCTCGGCGTCGAGCGTCGAGCCGTCGGTGAAAGCCAAGATGACAGGTGGCGCGACGGCCGGGAACAACAAGGGCGCCGTCGTCATCGGCGAGACCATCGCCGAGCGCCTGAAGTCGAAGGGCATCGTGAAGGTCGTGTTCGATCGGAACGGATTCCTGTATCACGGCCGGGTGCGCGAAGTCGCAGAAGCGGCGCGCAAAGCCGGGCTCGAGTTTTAGGCGAATCGGAAGGCAATGATGCGGACACGCGAAAGAATTGATGCGGGCCAACTCGACCTCAAGGACACGGTGGTTGCCATCAACCGCGTGACCAAAGTGGTCAAGGGTGGCAAGAATCTGAGCTTCAGCGCGCTCGTGGTCGTCGGCGACGGCCAGGGGGTGGTGGGCTTCGGTATCGGCAAGGCCAAGGAAGTGCCGTCGGCCATCAAGAAGGCCATCGAGGCTGCGAAGAAGAATCTGCTCCGAGTGCCGCTCAAGGGCACGTCCATCCCGCATCCGGCGCTCGGCCGGTATGGCGCGGGACGCGTGCTGCTGAAGCCGGCCCCGGACGGCACCGGCATCATCGCCGGCGGCGGCGTGCGCGCCGTCGTCGAGTCGTGCGGCATCCACAA
>JANORI010000457.1:0-1719 GCA_031415235.1 Acidobacteriota bacterium
ATCTGCTTCGCGATCGGCAACGCCTCGTCGATCGGCATCGCGCCGCGGGCGATGCGCTGCGAGAGGTCGTCGCCCTCGACCAGTTCCATCACGAGCGCGTGCATCCCCGCCTGCCCTGAGCCTGCCTGCCCTGAGCTTGCCGAAAGGGTCGAAGGGGAGGATTTCTCGAACCCGTAGATCGCGGCGATGTGCGGATGGTTGAGCGACGCCAGCGTCTTGGCTTCGCGCTCGAACCGCGCCAGGCGCTCGGGGTCCGCCGCAAACGCGTCCGGCAGGATCTTGATCGCGACCTGGCGGCCGAGCGTCGTGTCGGTGGCCCGCCACACCTGACCCATCCCACCCTCGCCGAGCGGCGCGGTGATCTGGTAGACGCCGAGTCGAGTGCCGGGAACGAGGCTCAAACGGCTGGAAGTATAGCGGCTAAGGGCCGGAGCCCCCGCAAAGCACAGCTGGACGGTTGAGTATGATCATATCGTGAGTCATACTGTTGAGACCATGGCCGACACCGCACGCGTCACCATCACGCTGGCCGCCGAACTCGTCGAGGACATCGACCGGCTCGAACGTAATCGAAGTCGGTTCATTGCCGAGGCCGTCGCGCACGAGCTGACACGACGCCGGCACGCCGCCTTGCTCCAGTCGATCCGCAGTCCGCACGCGGATACCGTGGCGCTCGTCGACACCGGCTTGACCGACTGGGTGTCCGACCTGCCCGCCGACGAAGGGCTGGTGAACGCCGATGCGGGAACACCCGTCCGTTGGGTGGAAGGCACGGGCTGGAAGAAGGTCCGCGCGTGACGCTCGCGCGCGGCACCGTCGTGCTCGTGGAACTCGATCCCACACTTGGTCACGAGCAGCGCGGTGTTCGCCCCTGCATCGCCGTGAGTGACCCGGTCGTCAATGCCGACCAGCGCTTCCCGTTGATCGCCGTCGTCCCGGTGACCGGGACACCTGGCGACGGCGCGCTGTATCCGAGTCTGGCGCCTGGTAGCAGCGGCCTCACGAAGACGTCGTACGTGCTGACAGACCATGTGCGATCGATTGACAAACGCCGCATCCGAAAGACCTACGGCCAGGTGTCGCCGGCCGAACTGGCCTCGATCGATCAGGGCCTCGAACTGTTTCTCGGCTTGCACCGGGCGCGATAACGGCGCACGAGGAGTCAGAGGCTCCCCGGAGCCTACTTATTGGCCGGGGGATTCCAGTTCAGAATCAGCGTGATCGGCGCGGCGGTGGCGTCCCCCACCGGCTGGTTGATCAGGAACCGACCGTCGCGTGCGACCGCGTACTGCGGCCGGCCAAACGCCACGGACCCGCCGCCCACGATGCGCGTCGGAAACAGCACCACCGGTGTGCCGGCCTCGAACGACGTGCCCGCCGCCGTGACCGGCGCGGCCATCAGCGTCGCGTCGGGCGCCAGGAAGTAGAGTTCTTTGCCCGCGTCGGGAAACGGCTGCACCACGACCTCGAAGCGGCCCGACTCGTCGGTCTGATACGCCACCCAGCGCCCGTCCGGCGAGAACTGCGCCAGCACTTCTTCCGCGGGTGTGCGCGCGACGACGCGCGATGTGTGCCCTTCGACAGGCTCAGGGCGCCCCGAGCTTGTCGAGGGGCGGTCGGGGGTGGTCATGTCCAGCGCCCACAGATCGCGTCCGGTGGTGGGGTGGACCTCGTAGTACAGCAGCCACCGGCCGTCCCGCGACCAATCCTGCGGAACCT
>JANORI010000458.1:0-6823 GCA_031415235.1 Acidobacteriota bacterium
GGTCCTCGTGGAGCAGGTCGGCGTAGTCCTTGTCGGCGAACCAGCGCGACTTCCACGTTTTGTTGAACCCGAGCCGGAACCCGTACGGGTGAACTTTCTGACCCACTGCGATCTCCTCGTAACTACTCGGCCGCCGCGGCCTTCTTGACGCGGGCTCGCCGCGCCGGGGTCTTCGTCTCGCCCTCGCCGACCGCCGCAATCTTCTGCGCACGTTCGGTCACTTCCACGGTGAGATGCGCCGTGCGCTTCACCACGCGGAACGCCCGGCCCATCGGGGCGGGACGCACCCGCTTCTGCGAGGGACCCTGGTTGGCAAAAGCCGCCGAGACGAACAACCGCTCGACATCGCCGCCAAATCCCTCACGCAGCCGCGCGTTGGCCACCGCCGATCGCAGGACCTTCGCCACGTCGCGCGCCACTGTCTTCTTGGCAAACTGCAGCACCGCGAGCGCGCGGTTCACGTCCTTGCCTCGAATCAGGTCGCACACGAGCCCGGCCTTCTGGGCCGACGTGCGCACGTACTTCGCCGTTGCCTCCGACCGCACCATGTCAGGATTTCCCTCCTGCCGCCGGCGACGACGAGGCCGTCTTGTCGGGTTTGGCAGCATGACCCTTGAACTGCCGCGTGGGCGAGAACTCGCCAAGCTTGTGCCCGACCATGTTCTCGGTGAGATAGACCGGCACGAACTTGCGTCCGTTGTGCACGGCCAGCGTGTGCCCCACCATTTCGGGGATCACGGTGGACCGGCGTGACCAGGTCTTCACCACTCTCTTTTCGCCGGCACGGTTCATGGCTTCCACCTTCTCGAGAAGGTGGGTGTCGATGAACGGCCCCTTTTTAAGCGATCTGCTCATAACGCCTACTTCTTCCGCCGCTGCACGATGAGTTTGTTGCTGAGCTTCTTCTTCGACCGGGTCTTGTATCCCTTGGTCGGCACGCCCCACGGCGTCACCGGGTGACGTCCACCCGAGGTACGGCCCTCGCCGCCACCGAGCGGATGGTCGACCGGATTCATGGCGACGCCGCGCACGTGCGGCTTCTTACCCAGCCAACGATTCCGGCCGGCCTTGCCGATCGACACGTTCTCGAAGTCGAGGTTGCCGACCTGGCCGATGGTGGCCTGGCAGTTCTGGAGAATCTTGCGAATCTCGCCCGATGGCATCTTGACCGAGACGTAGTCGCCTTCCTTGGCGACGACCTGCATGGCCGCACCGGCGCTGCGCGCGAGCTGACCGCCGTGTCCGGGCTTGAGCTCGACGTTGTGTACCAGGGTGCCTTGCGGAATGTTGGCCAGCGGCAGCGTGTTCCCCGGCAGGATGTCGGCGGTGTCAGCGGCAAGAATCGCGTCGCCCACCTTCAGGCCGAGGGGCTGCAGGATGTACCGCTTCTCGCCGTCGGCGTAGGTGACCAGCGCGATGCGCGCCGACCGGTTCGGGTCGTACTCGATGGTCGAGACCTTGGCCGGGATGCCCTTCTTGTCGCGCTTGAAGTCGATCACGCGGTAGAGCCGCTTGTGACCGCCGCCGCGCCACCAGCTGGTGAGCTCGCCGGTGTTCTTGCGGCCGCCCGACTTGCTCAGCTTCTCGGTCAGCGGACGGTAGGGCGAATCCGTGGTGATCTCGTCGAACACCTGGGCGGTCTGGAACCGCCGGCCGGGGGACGTGGGTTTGTACTTGCGAATCGGCATGGCCGTCTCTCTGTATCTCTAGGTGCGTCGCACTGGTTCGCGGCGCCTAGACGTTCTCGGTGAATTCGGGCATCTTCTCGCCCTCTTTCAGCACGACGTACGCCTTTTTCCAATCAGAACGCCGGCCCACGAATTGGCCCTGGCGCTTTTGCTTGCCGTGGGCCAGCGCGGTTCGCACCAGTGCCACTTTCGGGCCGAGCAGCTTCTCTACCGCGCGCTTGACGTCGAGTTTGTTCGCACTGCGCGCCACTTCGAACACGAGCGTCCGGCCGTCTTCGCGCATCACGGTGGTTTTCTCCGTGACGAGCGGCCGCCGAATCACTTCAGTCAACTTCATGTGCGTTCTCCTGCTATCTAGCGAGGCTGCGCCTCGGAACCCCACGGCATCGCCGCCTGGCTCCGCTTCGCTAGCACAGTGTTGTCGGGCCCCGCGTCGCGGGGCGAGGTCTCTTCGATTTCAAGGAGCATGTCCGTCACCCCTTCGAAGAGACCTGGAGCGCCGACTGCAGCTTCTCGACGGCTGACTTCGTCAGCACCACGTGTGCCGTGTCGATCACGTCGCGCGCGGTAATCCGCGAACTCGCCAGGAACTTCACGCCCGGAATGTTTCGCACCGACAGCATCAGTTGTGCATCTGGCTGGACGTCGACGAGCAGCGCTTTGCCGGTCACGCCGATGGCCGTCAGCATGGCCACGGCCGCGCGCGTCTTCACCGCCGAGGCCGCCAGGGCATCGACGACGACAATCGCGCCATCCTGCGCCTTCTGCGCAAGCGCCGCCTGGAGGCCACCGAGTTCGACCTTCTTGGGGGCCGAGAACGCGTAGCTCCTGGGCTGCGGACCGAAGACCGTGCCGCCCTTGCGCCACAGCGGGGTACGAATCTCACCCACGCGCGCGCGGCCGGTGCCTTTCTGGCGCCACGGCTTCTTGCCGCTGCCGCTCACCATCGCGCGCGTCTTGGTGGCGTGCGTGCCGCGACGGTCGGCGGCATTGGCGCGTACGACGGACGCGTGGATCAGGTCGGTCTTCACGCGGCCGCCGAACACGGCGTCGCTGAGCTCGACCGAGCCCACTTTCTCGTTCTCCGAATTGACCACGTCTACGGTCATATCGTCCTACTTCTTGCCCTTCTTGGGCTTTTCTTGCAGCTGCGGCCGCGGCTCGGGTTTGGCCGCAATGGCCTTCCGGATGAGGACGTAGCCGCCGTTGGCGCCGGGCACGGCCCCCCGCACGACCATCAGGTTGTTGTCGGCATCGATGCGCAGCACCTTGAGGTTCCGCACTGTGACACGGTCCGTCCCCATGTGCCCGCCCATGCGCATGCCCTTCACGACCCGCGACGGATACGACGAGGCGCCAATCGAGCCAGGCGCGCGGTGGAACATCGATCCGTGCGTCGCCGCGCCGCCGGCGAAATGGTGACGCTTCACGACGCCCTGGAAGCCGTGCCCCTTGCTCGTGCCAATGACATCGACGCGCTCGCCCTGGTTGAAGAGCGCGCCCACGACGACGGAGTCACCCGGCTTCGGCTGTTCACCGCCAGCGGCACGCTTCACTTCCCGGCGCACGCGCGTGGCCGGCACGTTGGCGGCCTTGTGGTGGCCGGCAATCGCCTTGTTGGGGCGGTACTTCGGCGACACGAGACCAAGCTGCACGGCTTCGTAGCCGTCGCGCTCGGGCCGCTTGGCCTGCACCACGACACAGGGCCCTGCCTGCAGGACGGTGGCCGGTTCGACCGTGCCGTCTTCCAGGAAGAGCTGCGTCATTCCGATTTTCTTGCCGATGATTCCATTCACCATCGTTCACTCACCTAGCCGCTAGGGCACCCCATCGCGCGCAGTCCGCGCGCCGGGGACCCCGCCGTTGCCGCTGGACTACTTGCCGTGTTCCTTGCCGAAGGCCTTGATCTCGACGTCTACCCCGGCGGGCAGGTCGAGCTTCATCAGGGCATCGACGGTTTGCGGCGTCGGCTCGAAGATGTCGATGAGACGCTTGTGCGTCCGTACTTCGAACTGTTCCCGCGACTTCTTGTCGACGTGGGGCGAGCGAAGCACGGTCCACTTGTTGATCTCGGTCGGCAGCGGAATCGGTCCGGCCAGTCTCGCGCCCGTGCGCTTGGCGGTGTCCACGATCTCACCGGTGCTCTGGTCGAGCAAC
Source organism: Acidobacteriota bacterium (assembly GCA_031415235.1). Lineage (GTDB taxonomy): Bacteria > Acidobacteriota > Vicinamibacteria > Vicinamibacterales > UBA2999 > CADEFD01. The sequence continues at coordinate 3,846 of JANORI010000458.1, forward strand.
CGCGCGTCGTAGGCCTTCAAGCGAATTCGAATCTTGTCGCCAACCATCGTTAACCCTCGCAACCGACTAGCCGCTAGCTGCTAGCCCCTGGCCGCTGCTATTTCGTGCCCTGGACCCGTGCGATCACTTCTTCGCTCACGTTGCGCGGCGCCTGCTCATAGCGATCGAAATACATCGAGTAGGTGGCGCGCCCCTGCGTACGCGACCGCAGGTCGGTCGCGTAGCCGAACATGTCACTGAGGGGCACGCGCGCCGAGATGATCTGCGTGCCGCCGCGGTCCTCTTGCGACTGGATGCGCCCGCGCCGCGAGGCCAGGTCGCCCATCACGTCGCCGAGGTTGTCCTTGGGACACACCACCTCGACGCGCATCACGGGCTCCATGAGCACCGCGTTCGCTTTCTTGGCGGCATCCTGGAACGCGAGCGAGCCGGCAATCTTGAACGCCATTTCCGACGAGTCGACGTCGTGGTACGAGCCGTCGTAGAGCTCGATGCGCACGTCGTCAATCGGGTAGCCCGCGAGAATTCCGCGCGTGAGCGCTTCCTGGATGCCCTGGTCGATGGGCTTGATGAACTCGCGCGGAATCGACCCGCCCACCGTCATGTTCTCGAACTGGTAGCCCGTGCCGGGCTCGAGCGGGAACAGACGGATGTAGGCGTCGCCGAACTGACCGCGACCGCCGGTCTGACGCTTGAAGAGGCCGCGACCTTCGGCCGGCTTCGTGAGCGTTTCCTTGTAGGCCACCTGCGGCTTGCCGACGCTCGCTTCCACGCCGAACTCGCGCTTCAGACGGTCGACGATGATTTCCAGGTGCAGTTCGCCCATGCCGGCGATCACCACCTGACCGGTCTGCTCGTCGGTGCGCACGCGAAACGTCGGGTCTTCCGCCATGAGCTTGGCCATACCCTGACCCAGCTTTTCCTGGTCGGCCTTGGTCTTTGGCTCGATGGCGAGCGAGATGACGGGTTCGGGGAACTCCATCTTCTCGAGAATGATGGGCTTCTTTTCGTCGCAGAGCGTGTCGCCGGTCGTGACTGACTTGAGGCCCACGGCCGCGGCGATGTCGCCGGCGTTGACTTCCTTGATTTCCTCACGCTTGTTCGCGTGCATCTTCAGCAGGCGACCAATGCGCTCGGTGCGACCCTTGGTGGAGTTGATCACCGAAGAGCCAGAGGTGAGCGTCCCCGAGTAGACGCGAAAGAACGTGAGCTGCCCGACGAACGGGTCGGTCATGATCTTGAACGCCAGCGCGGCAAACGGCGCCTTGTCGTCGGCCGACCGCTGCACGAGCGTGCCCTCTTCCTTCGCGTCGGGATCGATGCCGCTCACCGGCGGAATATCGAGCGGCGAGGGCAGGTAGTCCACGATGGCGTCGAGCATGGGCTGAACGCCCTTGTTCTTGAACGCCGTACCGCACACGACGAGCACGAACGGCGAAGTCTCGTTACGCACCGACGCAATGCAGCGCTTGCGCAGCGCGGCCTTGAGTTCGGCTTCCGACGGGGCGCCGCCGTTGAGGTACTTCTCGAGCAACGCGTCGTCGGTTTCGCTGGCTTTCTCCACGAGGATTTCGTGGTAGGCCTTCGCTTCGTCCAGCATGTCCGCGGGGATGTCCGTGACGTCGTAGTCCGCGCCCATCGTCTCGTCCTTGTAGACGAGCGCCCTCATGCCCACCAGGTCGACAACGCCCTGAAACTTGTCCTCGGCGCCGATCGGCAGATGGATGGCCACGGGATTGGCCTGCAGCTTCGACGAGATCTGCGACAGCGTCTCCTTGAAGTCCGCGCCGATGCGGTCCATCTTGTTGACGAAGCAGATCCGCGGCACGCGATACCGGTCGGCCTGACGCCACACAGTTTCGGATTGCGGCTCCACACCCGAGACCGCGTCGAACACCGCCACGGCGCCGTCGAGGACGCGCAGCGATCGCTCCACTTCGACCGTGAAGTCGACGTGACCGGGCGTGTCGATGATGTTGATCCGGTGGTCCTTCCAGAAACAGGTCGTCGCGGCCGACGTGATCGTGATGCCACGTTCCTGTTCCTGCTCCATCCAGTCCATCACCGCGGTGCCCTCGTGGACCTCGCCGATCTTGTAGGTGATGCCCGTGTAGAACAATACCCGTTCGGTCGTGGTGGTCTTGCCGGCATCGATGTGGGCCATGATGCCGATGTTCCGCGTGCGTTCGAGTGGTGCCGATCGAGGTGCGCGCAGGCCGCTCCACCACGCTGGCCCTGCGCTGGCTGGTGCAGTACAGCCGCGGCCGGCGCGAGAAGACGATGACCGAGCGCCTCATGAACGAGCTGCTCGACGCCAGCAACGGCCTCGGCGCGAGCGTCAAGCGCCGCGAGGACACCCACAAGATGGCCGAGTCGAACAAGGCCTTCGCGCACTACCGCTGGTAGTCCCCTCCACCTCCAGCGCGCACCACTCCGGCACCACAGACGTCAGGGAAGAGAAGGCAGTGGCCAGCAACGCGATCCTCGCCAAGACCCGCAACATCGGGATCATGGCGCACATCGACGCGGGCAAGACGACGACGACCGAGCGCGTCCTCTACTACACCGGTCGCGCGTACAAGATCGGTGAGGTGCACGACGGCGCCGCCACCATGGACTGGATGGCGCAGGAGCAGGAGCGCGGCATCACGATCACGTCGGCCGCGACGACCTGCCAGTGGGCCGACCACCGCATCAACATCATCGACACCCCCGGCCACGTCGACTTCACCGTCGAAGTGGAGCGCTCGCTGCGCGTGCTCGACGGCGCGGTCGCGGTGTTCGACTCGGTCGCCGGTGTCGAGCCGCAGTCGGAGACGGTCTGGCGCCAGGCCGACAAGTACTCGGTCCCACGCATCTGCTTCGTCAACAAGATGGACCGCACGGGCGCGAACTTCTACCGGACCGTCGACATGATCGTCAGCCGGCTCAACGCCGTGCCGCTGGTCCTGCAGCTGCCGTGGGGCACCGAGGGCGAC
>JANORI010000459.1:0-11289 GCA_031415235.1 Acidobacteriota bacterium
GCGGCGGTGATCGGCGAGAACCCGCGACTGTTCGGGTTCGAGCTGGATCCGCCGCTGGGTTTCCTGGAGCCGTCAGCACGCGCCGGGCTCTGAAAGTGCCCGACTGAGGCCCGACTCCGCCGATGCCCGCCCGCCTGCCCGCTGGTGACGTGACCGCGCCGCGGGCGGCTTGGGGTTTCGCCGTCACGCTGGCGGGGGTCGTTCTGGTCGCGCTCGCGATCCGGTTACTCTGCTGGGTCGGGCCCGGCGCACGCGACGACGCGCAGTACATGGCCTACGCCCTCGACTGGGTACATGGGCACTACGGCTTCCTCGGCGTCGATTCCGTGTTTGCAGCTCGTCCCGCCGTGTACGCGCCCGTGGCGCTGACCGCCAGGTTCTTCGCCGGACGCTGGCCCGACTCCGCCGCAGGCTTCTTCCTGGTGATGTCGCTCGTCCACGTCGTCGCGGTCGGCGGTATCGGCTGGCGGTTGGGACCTCGCGAAGGCGTGCTTGCCGCCCTGCTCATCGCCGTGTTCCCCTTGGACGTCGCCTTCGCCAGCCAAGTGATGCCGGATCTGCCGATGGCGGCCTGGCTCGCCGTCGGGGTCTGGATGCTCTCGTGGCGCGGCCGGCTCAGGTGGACCTGGCTCGCGGGGGTGGCCTTTGGGTTGGCGGCGGCGACCAAGGAGTTCGCCGTCGTGGCCCTCGTGTTGGTGCCGCCGTTGCTCCCATGGGCAGAGGGGTGGCGCCGCAGCGCACAGGCGGCGGTCCTGGTGGCGCTCGGTTTCGCGTTTCCGTTCGCGTTCGAAGTGGCGTGGTTCTCGGCGCACGGCGATCCGCAGGCCGTACTGGCGGCTATTCTCCACAACGCCAGGGCCGAGAAAAACGGCAATCCCGACGGTTACTACCTGTTCAAGATGCTCCTCGAGACCCTGCCGCCAGCCTACGGGACCCGTTGGTTCGGCGCGCTAGGGTGGGCGTGGGTCGTGAGCCTCTTCGTGATGGCGCGGCACGCGATTGCGACGCCAACGCCCGCCACCGCGCGGGCGGTCCGTCAGGCCGCGTTCTTCGTGTTCTGGGCCGTGGCCTACTTCGTCTTCCTGCAGTATGTGGGACCGGTGCTTGCAGGGCGCACGACGATCGAACGCATGGAGCGCTTCCTCATCCCGATGGGCGCCCCGATGGCGTTGGGCGTCGCTGCGGCGTTTGGTGTGCTGTCACGCAGCCGCACGGGCGGCGTGCGCGCGGCCGCGTGGACGGGTGTCACCTGCCTCGTGCTCGCGATGCTGCGGGCAACGGTGATCTACGCCTTTCCCAACGAGGTCGTGCTCGCGTCGGACTGGCGGGCCATCACGCACTACTTGGAGACTGCCGGCATCCGGTCAGTGTTGATGGATCGCGACGCCGCCTTTCGCGTCACGGTGTTCTCTGCGGGCAGAGTCGTGGGGCGAGTGCTGTCCGAAGACCACGCCCTCAATGACGTGCCACCAGACGAGTGGGTCGTAGTTTCGGCCAACCCGACCGATCACCTGCGCCGCGCCGGCCAACGGATTCCGGCGCCGTGGCGCGAAGCCGCCCGGGTGCCCGGACCGATACTCGGCCCGCTTGCCACGTTCGATCCGGTCGTCTACTGGACCGGACCTAGCGCGCCTACGCCGCCGATACGGCCGACGGAGAGCGACTGGCTCGCGGGTTGGTCGTTGCGCGATCGGGTGGACGTCGGAAATCTCATCGATGAGCAGGCCCACGAGTACGACCTCTCGGAAGGCACGTGGGAAGGGCGCCGGGATCTACCGCTCTGGCATGGCCCAGCGCGATGGTTTGCGCCCGTCGGAGCGGTCGCCGGCGACGATGGCCGCGCCTTCGTCGGCCACGAGCAGTTCGTCGTGCGCGGGCTGACGCCAGGACGTCCGGCGCTCATCGTGAAGCGGGTGGACGGCAACGTCCCGGATCAGGTCAGCCGGGTGTTGCTTGGTGGCCGCGACGTCGGCGAGTTCCGATCGGGGCCGCGTGTGGGGGCCTGGCGCGAACTCGTGATCGAGATTCCCGCGGAGGCGGTGACCGCGGCCGTCATGACTGTGCGCGAGGACTTCGTCTCTTCGCCCGTTGACGTGAACGCCTTCGAGTTTCGCCTCTACCAGCCCGCCGTAAAGTGATTCCCGAGGCCGCGTCTCGGCCGGCCCACGCGACCCTACGGCTGGCGACCGCCGTTGATCCAGGAGATGGCGGCGTTGGAGGGGCCAGAATTCAGTGGCCACGGGTTCGTGCCGCTATTGTGGCCGCCGGCCGGCTTGGTCACGAACAACGAGGAGGCTGCCGGTGGATTGCTGCGGGCCATCACCCACGCCTGCGCCATTACGACGTTCCCTGGGTGGCTTCCGATGTCAGGGAGGTGGCACCCCGCGCATACGGCCATGTTCGGTATATAGACGGTTGAATTGAAACTGGGCCCCAGCGACGTCGTCGTGGATGACGTCGTCGACGACGTCGACGTCGAGGACGAACTCGACGTCGAACTGGAGGACGAACTCGAGGACGGGCCGGATGTCGTCGTCGACGACGAGGACGGCCCCGAGGTCGTCGATGACGTCGACGGGCCCGATGTCGTCGACGAAGAGGTCGTCGACGTCGTCACCGGCGTACCCACAGCCGACTGCGTCAACACGAAGGACTTGCCCGCAATCACCAGCGTGGCGGTGCGCTGTGGCCCCGGGTTGGCCTGCACGTTGTACTGCGCCTTCGCGGTCCCGCTCGCTGCGGGCGGCTGCACCGTCACCCAGGTCACGAACGACTGCGCGCTCCAGCCACAGCCGGGCTGCGTGGTCACGGTCACTTCGCCAATGGCGCCACCGAACACGACGACGACGCTGGTCGGGTTCAGGTCGTAGGTGCACGCACCAGGGGTCGTTGTAGGCGTCGACGTGGTGATGGGCGGTGCCGCGTCGCTGCGCACGAGCGTGACCGACGACCACGAGAGCGGGCTGTCCTTGCAGTCCCGAAGTGTGCGTCCCCCGGCCAATGCCAGCGACGAAGCGGAGACAGCGCCAGTGAACTCCCGTTCGGCCGTGCATCCGGGCGCGTCGAAGATGAGAGTGCCAGAGAATTGCCCGTTGTCGATCTCGCCCGTCACTTCACCTTTGACGATGCCCCCGCCGCCACCGGCCGTGCGATACACGCCGGTCACGGCGTAGGTGGCCATCGTGGTGGTGGGCGAGGTGCGTTCGAACGAATCGCCTTGGCCGCTACTCGACGCAAACAGCAACTGGAAGAACAGCGTCATGTCATTCGGGATCGTTGCCTGGATGGACGAGCCGACGAATCGGCGGGTCACATTCGTGAGCGGAATCGTCGTGGTCGCGGGGGTTGTGGTCGTGGCTCCGCCTCCGCTCCCAGGCACGGACGTTGTCGTCGGAGGCGCCGTAGTGGTCACCTGCTGGACCGTCACAGTGCCCGGCCCCGTGGGGGTCTTGCTCTCGCAGCCCACGATGACCACCGCGAGTAGCGCGCCCAGCGTCAGTAGCTTTCGCATAAGGTGGCTTTCTAGAACGTCCAGTCGAGGCCGACTACCGGCGTGAACCGATCGGACAGACCGTTGTCCAGCAGCGGTATGAGTGCATTCAGCGAGAGCAGCATGTTGCCTTTGAGGTTCCACTTGAGCCCGGGCGCCAGCGTGAGCTTCCGGATGCCGTTGGCCTGCGCCGTGGCCACTGTGAAGCTGGTGGCGCCAAACACGTTGGCCGGCGGGGCGAAGGCTTCAGACGCTATGCGGCCGCCCCCGAGGATGTGCCGACCGAGCAGATCGACGATCAGTGTGACTTTGGGCGCCGCTTCCACTTCGATGCCCGCCGAGTACTGGACCTGATCTTTCGCCGTGACGGTTCGCTTGGACAGGGGATCGGTCACCACGTCCAGGCCCTTGCTCCACAGCTCGTAGCCGACGTTGGCATGCGGACGAAAGCGCCCGCGCCCCGAGGACGCCACAATCGATCCCAGCGTGCGCGTGATGCCGAGGCCGCGAAGGTTGTCGCGGTCTCCCGTGGGCATGCGCATCGTCCCGACTATCGCCACTCCGCCCGGATCGGGTTCCCCTTCGCCGAACCGCAGCAAACGGAATTTGGCCAGCACGGCGACGTCGCCCAGTCCAGAGGACACGCCACTGGCGACCGACCGCAGCAGCACCTCGCCGTTCTGGTTCTGGACCCAGGACAGCCCTTCGACGCTGACCTTCACCATGGGCACGGCCACTGCCAGGTCGAGCCGGTCCGTGGCGCCCAGGGCGGCGTACATCACCAACGTCTGCGACGACATGACCAGACTGGTCAGCCCCTGCCGTGCGGTCTCGGGGGACGCGGCCGCCACGCTGCTCAGCGCCATCTGGTCGAGCTTGAATGAGCCCAACCGATCGTACGTGGCTACGTTCAGGCTCGTTGCGAAGCTGAGTTTACCGGCTCCTGCCGTCAACACCCGCTCGGAGAACGCCGGCCCAAACGTCGTCGCCGTTCGGACGCGCAGGCCGGTCACCGGATCAAGCTTGTACACGAACCCTGCCGACGAGATGCCCAGAGGTGACGTCGCCACTTCCAGCGCTGTCGCCAGACTGATCGCTTCGCCGATTGCGGCCCCGGCCACAGGCAACGTCAACCGCGCGAGAGTGTCGTTGAGCGTCAGGCCTTCCGTCACCGCCGTGCTTTGCGCTGCCGCCGAGCCGGTGCCGGCACAGAAGAGCAAGAGCACCGCCATGAGAACGCCGATCGGGCGCGTATTGGGCATGACCAACGTCATTCGGGACCTTAAAGGCGTGCCGACGACACGCCGCTTCGAAGACCACAGCGTCGTACAAGCCGAGAGCCCCTCTCGGATTCTGCAGTGCGTTATCCCACCGAATGACTCTCAAGTCAAGGTGCGACTCCTTGGAAGGCCGGCGGAATCAGCACCCTGTAGAAGGCAAACGGGTAGTCTCGCTCTCGATACGACCGGACCGTCTCGGTCGGCCGGATGGCCTTGACAAGTCGGCAGAGATCCTGTTGCTCGGGCACCTGCACGTTGCACCAGAAGTTCCAGTGCATGAATACGCCACCGGCATAGCGCGTGGCCAAATAGTCGAGGTAGCTCGGATTGCCGGCCACCTGCGACATCTGGCCGGCGTTGACACCCCACAGGTGGAACATCCCAGGATTGTGAGTCAGCACGTAGGCATTACCGCGGAGTTCGGGTGCGACGGATGCCGCGAAGCGAACATCGGCTCGCGCGGCCCATGCCTCCTCGGTCGTCGCCCGGACCAACGGCAAGTATCCCAGGAACTGAAAACCGAGCGCCGCCGCCACGATCCACGGTCCACTGAAGCGCAGGTTCCACCTCGTCACTCGCGCCGCCATTTCCGCCGCGCCCACCCCCGCCAGGACCGCGATTGGCGGGTACGTCATGACGGAGTACCGGACGTCGGCGCCGTAGTTGTAGCTGCCCGCGTAGAAGAACAGCGTGATGCCAAAGAAGAGGCCGAATTGAAGCGCGATCGCTGCGCCCCTCCAGCCTGCCGCAAGCGCCCCGATGGCGGCGAGCGCCGTATATGCGACAGGGAATCGCTCGTCGCCCAGGAAGAACCCGCCGTTCACCTTGAGGTTGGCCGCGACGTAGCTGACGGCGAGGCGCGCGTCGCTTGTGCCCCAGGCTTCGTTGCGCACGGCCACCATGTGACCCAGATGCACGGCGACCAGCAGCAGGGCCACCAGGCCCGCCCACCACAGGCGTGGGCGGCCAAACTCTTCGCGAGCTCCCTGCCAGACGACCAGCGCCACGACCGGGACCACGAGGGCCGACTCAGGACGAAACTGCACCGCCCAGGCCGCCGAGACGACTGCGCCGAGGAGTGCGGTCGCGCTTCGCGACCGGCAAAAATGGACAGCGGCCAGCACCGCGAGGAGTCCCGCCATGCTGGCGGTTGGTTCGACCGCCGCGGTCGCCGACCAGAGCAGCTGGTGCGGAATCAGCGCCAGCACGAGCGCGGCGAGGGCTGCCGCCACGGCGTCGCCGAAGAGCAGGAGCACCAGCAGGTACACGGCGCATACCGACACCGCCTCGGCCGTGGCGTTCACTCCCCTGGCCACCGCTTCGGTCACGCCGAACACGCGATAGCCGAGGCTGAGCAGGTGGGGATACGCGTAGGGCTGCTTGTTGTACTCGCCTCGCGCGCACTGAAGCCTGCCGTACTCGACGGTTCCGTCGTTGCACATCTGTGCAAGCCGAAGCTCCGCGATATTTTGACCGATGCCCTGGTAGATCTGCTCGTCGTAATAGATGCGATTCGTGCGTGGGGCGACAAAGAGCGTCAGCGCCACGGCCAGGAGCGCCAGCGCCACCATCTGCGCCAGGGACGCCCGCGAAATGCCGCGGAGCATGTCCCGCCACGACGCCGCGAGCAGGATCGCGCCGAGCGCGACGCACGCTTCGAGGGACCAGAACTGGTACACTTTCAACTGCTCGCGCAGGAGTCCGTCGGGCGTCGTCCACAGCCAGAACGCGAGACCCCCGAGGCTTACGGCCCACGCCCCCACCAGCGCGGTCCAGGCGCCGGTCAGCCTCGACCGGGCGATGCGGGGGCCCATCGTCATGCTCGAGCCTCGGCCGTCGCAGGCGGCGTGGGACGCGCGACCAGATAGGGACCGATGGCCAGTGCATCGGCACCTGAGCGCAGAAAGACGCTCACGGCCTCGACCGGTGTGCACACCAGCGGCTCACCGTGGATGTTGTAGCTCGTGTTCAACACCACGCCCACCCCCCATCTCCGCCGGGCTTCCCGCAGCACGGCAGCGAACTCGTCCGGGTCGTCATCGGGCACGAACTGGGGACGGCACGTACCGTCGATGCTCGTGACGCCGACCAGATGTGGCCGTCCGGTCGCGTTCACTTCATAGGCCATGGTCATGTTGGGGTTGCAATCGTCGGTCCTGTCCGACAGAAGACGAGCGCCTTCGCTCACGAGCATGCTCGGACAGAACGGCTGATACCACACGCGGCGTTTGAGCACCAGGTTGAGCCGGTCACGGATGTCTATCCGGTCGGGGCGCGCCAGCACGCTTCGTTGCCCTAGCGCACGCGGCCCGTACTCCATGCGCCCCTGGAACCACATCACAATCTCCCCGGCCTCCAGGCGCTCGGCTACGCTGGTGGCCAGAGGCGCGACCGCGTTGAGCGGCAGGTTCGCGGACTGCAGTGCCGCATCGATATCACGACATTCGAAGCCGTGGCCCAGGTCGAGTCGACTCAGGTCCAACCGCATTTCCTGCCCGGCCTCAGCAGCCGCTGCCACGGCCGCGCCGAGCGCGAGGCCGCCGTCGCCCATGTGGGGCATCACGTACACGTCCGTGACCTCCGGCCGCAGCCGGATCTGACGCGTCGCCTTGACATTGGACACGACACCGCCAGCGAGCGCCAGGCGCGGCAGGCCCGTCAAGCGCACCGCGTCGAGCGCCAACGCGACCATGGTGCGTTCGACCACCCGTTGCGCGAGGAACGCGAACTGCTCGTTCGCGTATTGCCAATGGATTGCGGCCAGCCGGCCACGCAGCGCGTGTCCCGGCACGGCCGTTTCGAGGACGCCGTCGCGCACCCGAATCAGGTCGAGCAGCGGATTGTCGGCGTCGTCGATCGGCGCGGCATAGTCGGCAAGCGCCATGACCTTGCCCTCGTCCTCCAGCTCGCGCATGTTGAGCAAGCTGGTCACGTGCTCGAAGAACACGCCCAGCGACGACCGAGCCGGCGATGCCACCACTCGGGACAGCCGGCCGTCCCGCCATGTCGAGATCGTAGCCGACAGCCCATCGCCCAGGCCGTCGATGGTCAGCACCGCGCGAGGGGCGGCCCCAGACGCCCAGGCAGCGCCGGCCGCATGCGCCTCGTGATGGTCGATGAGCCGCAGGTCGGCGGCGCCCAGTCCGCACCCTGACAACGACCTGCGAAGGGCGATGCGGCTGAGGTTGCGCGAGACCGGTCCCGGGGGCCATTCCGTGAGACGGTATTTCAAGCTGCGCACCAGGCCGGCAAGCGCGCCTGGGCGGCTCCTGCGTCGTCTCACGGCGTAATAGCGCTCCTTGCTGCCGGGCCACCACCGGCCAAGCGTCTTTGCCGGATCGGTGGTCGATGCCGCCACGATGTGGACATCGGAGGGCGCCAGGTCCGCGTGCGCCAGGCATGCTTCGATCGAGCGAGCCGGGAAGCACACCTCGAGCTTGCGCCGCGTCAGACGCTCTTCATTGACCGCAAATCGCAGGTGTCCGTGCTGCAAGAGAGCGGCACCGGAGTCGTGCCCATCCCAGATTCCGAGTACGTTCACCGCATGCCCCAGCTGTCAGAGGTCGTCAGAAGAACAAGTACTTGACGAGCGTATAGACGTAGCGAGGACCGCTGCGCCAGACCGAAATGTGCGAATGGCCGTGCATGCGTGGGTGCTCGTGGCTGGGCACTTCGGCCATCCGAAGGCCCTTCTTCAGCGTCTTGATGATCATCTCCTGTTCGATGGTCGTCGTGTCCTCCCGCAGGTCGAGTTCGCGCAACGCGCTCGTGCGTACCGCACGGAAGCCGTTCTGGCTTTCGCTCAGCCGGCAGTTGAAGCGCCAGTTGATGCATGCAGTGATGAACGAGCTGCCCATGAGCCGCAGGAACTCATCGAACCCGCCGTGCAGCTCGCTCGAGCCCCCCCGTAAGCGCGATCCAGACACGTGGTCGGCCTGGTCGAGCAGGATGGGTTCGACCAGCAATGGAATGTCCTCGGGGTCGTGCGAGCCGTCGGCATCGATGAAGACAGTGATCGGCGTACGGATGTGCGGGATCGCACATCTCAAGGCCTCGCCCTTTCCGCGCCCGCCGTCGGTCAGCACGCGGGCGCCATGCGCGGCCGCAATGCGTTCGGTGCCGTCAGTCGACCGGCCCGCCACGACGATGATCTCGCTCGCGTAGCGACGCGCCCGGTCGATCACCAGGCCGAGGCTCGGGGCCTCTTGTTTTGCCGCGATCACCACCGAGACGTCGGTGGCGACATGGTGGGCCTCCACCTTGTCGAGGTGGGCTCGAATCGCGGCGTCGGCAAAGCAGGTGACGTGCACGGTCGGCCGCCTCTCTCAGGGACGTTCCGGCGCCGAGATTGGCGCAGACCCGGGACGCCGGCCCCAGCGACCTGCAAGCGCATTGCCGAGGATGCTCTGATACGCCTCGCAGGCGGTCCAGCACTGCGGACACTGCCCCTGCCAGATTTCGCTCTGGACGCGCGCAGTCTCTGCCGACTGCCAGATGGGCTCGAGCCGCATGCCGGTGTCACGAAGGCTCCCCAGCGGACGGGAGTAGGTGATGCACGGATAGACGACACCCCATGGGTCGACGAAGCAGCTGGCGCGCAACGCATGGCAGGGCATGGGCGTCTGGCCGGTCTGGAGGTATCGATCGAGGTGGCGAAGATACACGGCCTCGAGCACCTGTTGGGCTGAGCGCGGCGCACCCCTGAGGCGCCGATAGGCGTCCAGGTCCTGCCTGGCGGCGGTCGCGTCGGGCGCCACGCCAGGCGCGGTGTCGTTGCCGTAGTAGTGTCCAGACACCTGGGCGATGTTCAGGTGCATGTCGTCGATAGTAAGGCCGGGGCACTCGCGGGCGCAGGCCTGGAACGTGTGTTCGAAGCGGCCAAGGTTGTGGGACGACAGTGTCATCCCGAACACCGTCGACACGCCGGGTATCGCCCGAAGCGCGTTGAACGTCGCGATTTGACGCTTGAAGCCGCCCTTGATCCCTCGGATCTCGTCGTTGAGAGCTTCGTCACCGTCGAGGCTCACAGTGACGATCGTGCGCGCCGGTCCGCGGCCTGCGATCCGTTCCACCCCCGCCACGATCTTGTCAGTCAGGAACCCGTTGGTGGGGAAGTGCAGGATCGCGAGGTGTCGCCAGCCCACGACGATCGCGTCGAGCACCTCGAGGATGTCGGGCCGCAGGAAGATCTCGCCGCCAGTGAGGTCTACCCACGACACCGTCGGGTTCTCTCGCACCAGGGCCACGAGTTCGTCTGTCGTCAATTCGTCGGTCGGTTTCCGCTTCCAGATGTTGCATGTCTTGCAGCGATACTGGCACCAGTAGGTGAGGCAGAGATTGAGTTTCAGCGGCGCGGACGGTCGATGCGCCGTGGCAGCAAGCAGAGCCGCCCCAAGCTGCGCAGAGCGTGCGAACGCGTCGAGCCGTCTCCGTGCAGACATCAGTTCCTCGCCTACTTCTTGCCCTTGAACTGCGCGCCGTCGATGACCCAGTCGTCATTCTGGAGGCGGTGCAGCTGGAACGTCACTCGGCCTTCGTTTGGAGGCTGGGCGCCTCCGACCTTCGGCTTGAACAGCTGCTTGAAGTCGAGTTCGATGAGTGCGGAGCCGGCATCGGGATCGAACTTCAAGAAGCGGGGCGGTCCGCCAAAGGTGTAGTCCAGCGCCAGATACTGACCCAGCTGCACTCTGATGTTGCGTGGAGCGGTCGGGTACACGGAGAGGAGGTCCTGATAGTCAAGTCGTCCGTAGGCTTCGAGGTACTTCTGCAGCGTTTCGGCGATCAATGCGCGGGACGCGGCTTCGCGCGTGAGAATCTCTCTGACCGGCTTGTTCGGGTCCTCCACGCTGGCCACTGCCGGCGAGTTCGTCACCCCCGCGGGCGCAGCGCCTCCGGCGCCTGCACCGGTCGTATTCGTCGGGCTGGCGCTCGCCCCGGCCGGTGGAGCGCCGCCTGGCCCGCCGGGCCCGCCGGGCCCGCCGGACCCGCCAGACCCACCGGACCCACCGGACCCGCCGGCTCGGACGCCTGATGTCCGATTCCCTCCCGACCCAAGCGGGCCGGTCGGCGCACCACCGGCCGGGCTGCTGCTCGTCAGGGTTCCTGGACGGCCGCCGACGAAGGTCCCGCCACAGGTACGGGGGCCCACCATGACGGCCTTGCCGTCAGGACCGCAGTCCCCGGAAAAGCCCTGGAAGACGTAGCCCTCGTCAGCGTGCCCTTCCAGCTCGACCACGAATCCTGCGTTGAACCTCCCCGAGCACTCCTTGCCTTGGGAGCCGCACAGAACGCCCTGGCCGACGATAGTCCCGCCGATGGGCGCTGCAATGGTGAGCAAGACGTCGTCGGCCGCCGTCGGTGCGACGGCGGCTCGCTCGAACGTGGCGCCGCACTCGCGCGGCGTGTTCATCATCGTCCTGCCGGCGGGCGCGCAGTCGCCCGTGAAACCCGTGAACGTGAACCCTTCGTCGGCTTGGGCTTCGAACTCCAGCATCTCCGCATTGGAGAACGACGCTGAGC
>JANORI010000460.1:0-2425 GCA_031415235.1 Acidobacteriota bacterium
GTCAGCAGGCGCACGAAGACCTCCTCTGGGCCCACCGACCCGATGCCGGGACCCTCGCCCGGCCAGGCTGAGAAGCGCGCGCCTTTGGCCAACAGCGCCTCGTGCAGCGTGCGCGGCATGATCGCGAACACCTCGTTGGCCTGCACCGGCAACGGCAGACGCACGTTGGGCAGCGCTCGCACGCCGGCGGCGAGCCGGTCGGCCATCGCGTTGGCGTGCCGGGCGTTCTCGAGCCACAAGTCGTCGTGGAGGTAGGCGAGCATCTGCGCGCCCAGGTAGCGGCTCTTCGACACGAGCTGCCCGGTGCGTTTGCGGCGGTACAGGAAGTCGCCGGTCAGGTCGCGGTCGAAGAAGACGACCGCTTCCACGCCGAGCGCGCCGTTCTTCGTGGCGCCAAACGACAACACGTCGACGCCGGCCTTCCAGGTCAGCTCCGCGGGGGTGCATCCCAGTCGCACGAGCGCGTTGGCGAAGCGGGCGCCGTCCATGTGCACGCGCATGTGCCGTTTGCGGGCGATGGCGGCGAGCGCGGTGACTTCATCGACGGTGTAGACCGTGCCGAGCTCGGTGGCCTGCGAGATCGACAGCACGCTCGGGCGCTGCTCGTGTTCGCCGCGGCCCATGGTGTCCAGCATCGCGGTAACGCCGGCCGATGTGAGCTTGCCGGCAGGCCCGCGCACGCCCATCAGCTTGGCGCCCCCGGTGTACATCTCGGGCGCGCCGCACTCGTCCACGTTGATGTGGGCTTCCTGGTGGCAAACCACGGCGCCGTGTGGTGGGCAGCACGCGGCAAGCGCCAGCGCGTTGGCGGCGGTGCCCGTAACCACCAGATACGCCGCACAGTCGCACTCGAACACGTCACGCAACCGCGTCTCGGCACGGGCGGACCAGTCGTCGTGCCCGTACGACCGAGACGTGCCGGCGTTGGCCTCGCCAATGGCGTCGAGAATCGCATCGTGCACGCCGTGGACGTTGTCGCTTCCAAAATTCATGGCAGATAGTGCCCGCTATCTTCAGATGTAGCCGTGACAGGCCCCGTTACAAGTGGCAGTTCTAGAAACGAAGCGTTTGCACGATCTTCATCGCGGCTTTGCGATCGAGCGTGGCCAGCCGGTTCTGGTCGATCCAGTTGTGTGTGTAGACGACGTAGAGGTCGTTGCCGGGCTTGCGGATCCAGCGAAAACGCATCTGCCAGCCGAGCGACTGGCTCTGCGTGTCGTACTGGATGTTGTTCGAGAGCGCGATCCACGGGTTGAACTGGGTGCGCGCGTCGATCCGGTAGAGCTTCGTGACAAACGCGCCCTCGGCGAGCGTCACGTCGTTGTACTCGCTGCTGCGAGTTCAGGCGGCGGAAGTTGCGCCGCGGGGTGAACCCCACGGCGGCATCGTAGGCCGGGTCGATCTGCCGGAAGAACACGTTCGCGGTGACCGGCTCGTTGTTGTACGAGACGCGCCCGCCGAAGGCATTCGAGCCGCCCGGCCGGTCCTGCAGACCCGTCGTGTGCAGGTACCAGGCCCCCGTTTCGAAATTCTTGCCCGTGCCGAGCACGGACGGTGTCGAGAGCGTGACGTCGTAGCCGAGGGCGTGCTGATCGATGATGCCGGCATCACCGTCCACACCCGCGCGTCGTGTGTAGAGCAGGCCGGCGAAGGACTGCCGCCCGAAGCGCCGCTTGAGCCGGAGCGCCGAGAAATCCTCGGCGGCCAGTCGAGTGTCCGTGCCCGCGGGCCCGTCGTCGTCGCCGGTGCGCACGTGCAGCGCCCCCACGTCCTGCTTGCCGATCTGGCCGGTGAGCTTGCCGCCAAAGAGAATCCGCTGCGGCTGCCCATCCTTGAGGCCGATCCGGCGCGAGAAGAACGGCTGCGCGTCGCCGGGTGGGAAGTCGAAAAAGGTCGAACCTTCGAGGAAGAACTCACGCCGTTCCGGGAAGAAGAGCGGAAAGCGCGTGAGGTTCGTGCGCCGCTCATCGACTTCGGTTTCGGCAAAGTCGGTGTTCACCGTGAAATTCGCCCGCAGCGCTGGCGTGAGGTTGTAGAAGACGTCCAGCCCGGCGTTGGCATCCCCGATCGTGGCCGGCAGGCCGCGGCCCGGCGCGTTGCCGAGGGTACCCACGCCGTAGGGTTTCAGCTCGAGGCCGAGCCCTTGCGAGACCTTGCCGATGCCCGTCAGGCGTCCGGCGTTCGACATGCGCAGCAGGCCTTCGGTGCGCTGCCAGCCCGTCCACAGGCTCTCTTCGTTCTTGCGCCGCACCGTGCGCTGGAAGTTCACGCCCCACGCGTCGGTATTGGGATTCAGGTTCAGCGTGCGGAAGGGGATCTCGACCTCCGCCGTCCAGCCCTGGTCGGTCTTGCGGACGCGCGCGATCCAGATGCCGTCCCACGACTTGTTCATTCCGGCGCCGAAATTCCCGCCACCCCCTCCGCC
>JANORI010000461.1:0-16494 GCA_031415235.1 Acidobacteriota bacterium
GCGCCGCGAGTCGGACTGCAACTGCTGAAGCGTGCGCAGGAGCGCCAGGCGCGCCCGCTCGAAGTCCATCTCGTGCGCCACCGGCGCCTGCATCTCTTCGGCGCGCGTCATGCCGGCTTCGGCCCGCGCCTGGTCGAGATCCTCGGCGCGCTCGGCCACCTGCGCAATCACCGTGACCTTGCCGGGCAGCACTTCCACGAAGCCCACCGACACGGCCAGCGCATGCTTCTCGGCGCCCTTGCGGTACCACATCTGGCCGGTGCGGAGCGCCGAGAACAGCGGCGTGTGCCCAGGCAGCACGCCGAAGTCGCCTTCCGAGCCCGGCAGCGACACCTCGTCCACCTCGTGGGTGAACGAGTGGTCGGGCGTGACGATCTGGAGCCTGAGCGAGGTCGGCAGGGCCATGTCTAGCGTTCCACTACTGCTTCATCTTGGCGGCCGTCTCCAGCACGTCTTCGATCGTGCCCTGGAGATAGAACGCCTGCTCGGGCACGCCGTCGTGTTTGCCCTCGCAAATTTCCTTGAAGCCCTTGATCGAGTCGGCAATCGACACGTATTTGCCTTCGCGGCCGGTGAACTGCGACGCCACGAAGAACGGCTGCGACAGGAAGCGCTGGATCTTGCGGGCGCGCGAGACGGCCTGCTTGTCTTCCTCCGACAGTTCGTCGATGCCGAGAATGGCGATGATGTCCTGCAGGTCCTTGTAGCGCTGCAGGATCTGCTTCACCTGGCGGGCCACGTCGTAATGTTCGGCGCCGAGGATGCGCGGGTCGAGGATGCGCGAGCTCGAGGCCAGCGGATCGACGGCCGGGTAGATGCCGAGTTCGGCAATCTGGCGCGACAGGTTGGTCGTGGCATCGAGGTGAGCGAACGTCGTGGCCGGGGCCGGGTCGGTGTAGTCGTCGGCAGGCACGTAGATGGCCTGCACCGAGGTGATCGACCCGTTCTTCGTCGATGTGATGCGTTCCTGGAGCTGACCCATTTCCGACTGCAGCGTCGGCTGGTAGCCGACGGCCGACGGCATGCGGCCAAGCAGCGCCGATACTTCCGAGCCGGCCTGCGTGAAGCGGAAGATGTTGTCGATGAACAGGAGCACGTCCTTGTTCTCGGCGTCGCGGAAGTACTCGGCTACGGTGAGCGCCGACAGGCCGACGCGCTGGCGCGCTCCCGGCGGTTCGGTCATCTGTCCGTAGATCAGCGCGGCGCGCGATTTCGACATGTCCTTCATGTCGATGACGCCCGACTCCTGGAACTCGAGCCAGAGGTCGTTGCCTTCGCGCGTACGCTCACCGACACCGGCGAACACCGACACACCGCCGTGCTTCATGGCGATGTTGTTGATGAGCTCCATGATGATGACGGTCTTGCCCACGCCGGCGCCGCCGAAGAGGCCAATCTTGCCGCCTTGCAGGTAGGGCTCGAGCAGGTCGATGACCTTGATGCCGGTCTCGAACATCTTCAGTTCGGTCGACTGCTGCACGAGCGTCGGTGCGGGCCGGTGAATCGGCCAGTGTTCCTTCGCCTCGACCGGGCGGTCGGGGAAGTCGACCGGCTCGCCCAGCACGTTCAGCACGCGGCCGAGCGTGGCGGGGCCCACCGGCACCATGATCGGTGCGTTCGTGTCGACGGCGCGCATGCCGCGCTGCATGCCGTCGGTGGGCTTCATGGCCACGGCGCGCACGCGGTTCTCGCCCAGGTGCTGCTGCACTTCGACCACCACGTCCATCGCCTCGGAGGTCGCCGTCTTCTCCGACAAGACACGCACGGCGTTGTAGATTGCCGGCAGATGCCCGTCTGCGAATTCGACGTCCACCACCGGACCGATCACCTGAATGACTTTGCCGACTTTTTCCGTGTTCATAAGCTTGTGTCGCTGTCGCCTAAGTGGCCTGCGCGCCCGCGACGATCTCGATGATCTCGCGGGTGATGGCGGCCTGCCGCACCTTGTTCATGTAGAGCGTGAGACGATCGACCATCTCTTTGGCGTTGCGCGTGGCCGCGTCCATGGCGGTCATGCGGGCCGCGTGTTCGGCCGCCGACGATTCCAGCAGTGCGCGGTTCACCTGCACCGCCACGTGGAACGGCAGCAGTGTCTCGAGCAGCGCCGACGGCGACGGCTCGAAGAGATAGTCCGCCGCACCCGCCGTCGCCACGGCTTCGGCGGGCAAGCCCGCTACGTCGCTGAGCTTGGGAATCGGTAGCAGCCGCTCCATGACCACGCGCTGGGAGATAACGGATCGGAACTCGTTGTAGATGAGATAGACGGAGCTCACGTCGGGCCCGAGGAACTCCTTGATGCAGGTGTTCGCGATGGCCTGGGCGTGGGCCCATTTCACGTTCTGGAAGAGGCCGACCTCTTCGTAGCGCACGTCAAAACCGCGGCGCATGAAGAAATCGCGGCTCTTGCGGCCGACCAGCGCCAGCGCCACTTCGCGTCCGGGCTCGCCCGGATGATCGCTGACGTACTGCGCGGTCGTCTTGATCACGTTGGTGTTGAAGCTGCCGCACAGGCCGCGGTCGGCGCTGATCACGACCAGCAACGTGCGACCAGCCTGCGGATCGTCGGTGAGCAGCGGATGCGTCGAGGGATCCACGCGCGTGGCCAGATTGTTGAAGACGCGCAGCATCTCCTGCGCGTACGGCCGGCTGCGCACGATGCGCTCCTGGGCGCGGCGCAGCTTCGACGACGAGACCATCTTCATGGCCTTCGTGATCTGCTGCGTCGACTTGGTGGCGCGGACGCGCCGCCGGATGTCAATCAGGGAGGGCATCTACGCGCGGGCTCCGGTGGCCAGGAACGTCGTGGTGAACTCCTTCAGCGCGGCATTCAGCTGCGCTTTCAGTTCATCGTCGATGGTCTTCTTGGTCTTGATCGTGGAGAGCACCGTGCCGAAGCGGCTCGCCATGAAGCGGTGCAGCTCTTCTTCCGCGCGACGCACGTCGGCCACCGGGATGTCGTCGAAGTAGCCGTTGGTGCCGGCGTAGAGCGACACCACCTGCTGTTCCACGGCCAGCGGCTGATACTGGTACTGCTTCAGCAGTTCCACGAGCCGGGCGCCGCGGTTGAGCTGACGCTGCGTGGCCTGGTCGAGGTCGCTGCTGCCGAACTGCGCGAACGCCGACAGCTCGCGATACTGCGCGAGATCGAGACGCAGGGTGCCGGCCACCTGACGCATCGCCTTGATCTGCGCCGAGCCGCCCACGCGCGATACCGAGTTGCCGACGTTGATGGCCGGACGCACGCCCTGGTTGAAGAGGTCGGCTTCCAGGAAGATCTGGCCGTCGGTGATCGAGATCACGTTGGTCGGGATGTAGGCCGAGAGATCGCCGGCCTGCGTCTCGATGATTGGGAGCGACGTGAGCGAGCCGCCGCCGAGCGCGTCGTTCAGCTTGGCCGCGCGCTCCAGCAGGCGCGAGTGCAGATAGAAGACATCGCCGGGATACGCCTCGCGGCCGGGCGGACGGCGCAGCAGCAGCGAGATTTCGCGATAGGACACGGCGTGCTTCGACAGGTCGTCGTAAATGAGCAGCGCGTGCTTGCCGTTGTCGCGGAAGTACTCGCCCATGGCCGTGGCCGAATAGGGGCTGATGTAGAGCATCGGCGCCGGGTCGGCGGCGGCGGCGGCGACGATGATGCAATAGCGCAGCGCGTCGGCCTCTTCGAGCGTGCGCACGACCTGCGCGATCGTCGACTGCTTCTGCCCGATGGCGTTGTAGATGCAGATGACGCCGGTATCCTTCTGGTTCAGGATGGCGTCAAGCGCCACGGCGGTCTTGCCCGTCTGGCGGTCGCCGATGATGAGCTCCCGCTGACCGCGCCCGATCGGCACCATGCCGTCGATCGCCTTCAGGCCGGTCTGCATCGGCTCGCGCACCGACTGACGATCGACCACGCCGGGCGCCAGCGTCTCGATGGGCGCGAACTTCTTGGTAAGAATCGGGCCCTTGCCGTCGATCGGCTGACCGAGCGCGTTGACCACGCGGCCCAGCATCTCTTCGCCCACGGGCACCGAGATGATACGGCCCGTGCGCTTCACCGGGTCGCCTTCCTTGATGGCGCGGTATTCGCCCAGAAGCACGGCACCCACGCTGTCCTCTTCGAGGTTCAGCGCGATGCCGAAGACCCCGTGCGGGAATTCCAGCATCTCGCCGGCCATGGCCCGCTCGCAGCCGTGCACGCGCGCAATGCCGTCGCCCAGCGAGATGACGGTGCCCACCTCCGCAACGTCCACATCGACGGCGAAGCCGCCAATCTGCTCGCGGATGATCCTGGAGATTTCGTCGGCTCTAATGTCCATGCGCTCTTTGCTCGATCAGCGGCTAGCGGCTGGCGGCTAGCGGCTAGAAATGCTTCACACTACGAACTCTGACGTTTCGATCCTGCCGTCACGCAACCTGCGGCCGCGGTTTCTTCCTAGCCGCTAGCCGTTAGAACCTAGCCGCTAGCCCTAGACCCTAGCCGCTTGCGAGCAACTGCATGCGAAGTTTCTGCAGTTGCGTCTTCACCGTGCCGTCATAGACGGTGCTGCCGACCTTGGCCAGTACGCCCCCGATTAGACCGGGGTCGACCACCGCGGCCACGGCCACCTTCATGCCGGTGACCGCGCCGAGTCGCGATTCTATTGCGCTCATCGCCTCGGGCGACAACGCTACGGCCGATCGGACTTCCGCCCTGACCACGCGCTGCTGGTCGAGCAGGCGCTCGCGGTACACTGCGAGCAGTTCGTGCGAGATGTGCAGCCGGTCGCGATCGGCCAAAAGGCCCAGCAGCTTCGTCGCGTGCGGACCCATGCCGATGCGCTCTGCCACCGCGGTGACGATGGCTCGCTTGCGGGCCGCCGGTACCGAGGGCGTCGTGAGAGCCAGGCGCAGCTCGGCGTGGGCGTCGAGCGTGTCGACAAACGTCGTGAGCTGCCGTTCGATCTGGCCTGGGTCGGCATGCTGGCTGGCGACGTCGAGCAAGGCTTTTGCGTAGCGGGTGGCAGAGGTGCGGGTCGACATCGCCTAGCGCTCCTTCACCTGGTCAACGTACCGGTCCACGAGTCGAGTATGGTCGGCCGGCGTCATCTCGCGAGCCAAGCGCTGCCTGGCGAGGTTCAACGCCAATTCCGCCGCATGGTCGCTCAGTTCGCGCTGCGCCGTCTGGAGCCGGACCTCGATCTCGCGACGCGTCTGCGTGAGCAGGCGAGTGCGATCGGCGGCGGCGGCGCTGGCGATGCGTTCTTCTTCGGCCGCGATCTCCTGTGCGCCACGGGTCCTGAGCGCCTCGAGCTCGGCCGGCAACGCTTTCATCTTGCGATCGATATCGGCGAGTTGCGCGGTGGCCGTGCGGTTCAGTTCAGCCGCATCGAGCAGGTCCTTGCGAATCTGACTCGACCGGCCTCCGAGGTATTCGGTGAAGGGCGTTCCCAGGAAGTAGTAGAGTGCCCCGACCAGCACGATGAAATTCGCGACCGGCCACAGCAGGCCCGAGAGGCCGCCGTGTTCGGCGCCAGCGGTGTCGTGCTGGCCCTCGGTCGGCGCGCCCGCGGGCGCGTGGTCGGTCGATTGCGCCGCCACGTTGATGGTCAGGGCAAACAGGAGCGCCGCACCGACGAGCGAAAGACGGGCCACCAGATTGCGCCTTAATTCACAAGCCGTGGTGGTGGGCCGCAGCGATGGACGAGTCACGGAAGCTTTCATGTGCGGCTATGCCGTGCGCCCGAGCACCCGAGTGACGATGTCGTTGGCGAGGTTGGCGGCCTCGCCCTCGAGCGCCGCGCGAGCGGCGGTGGCCTGGGTGGTCAGCGTAGCCGTGGCGACCGCGAGCGCGGTTTCCGCTTCCCGTTTGGTGTCGGCCATCACGGCGGCACGCTTGTCGAGCGCCGTTCGCCGCGCGTCGTCCATCTGGTGATAGACATCGGCGCGAGCGGCTGCAAGGGTACGGTCGAAATTGGCAGCTGCGTCGGTGGCCTTGTGTGCCGCCGAGGCCGCGAGTTCACGCGCATCTCGCACGGCCCTGGCCCGGGACTCGGACACGTGCAAAATTGGCTTGAAGATCAGCGTGTTCAGCACGAACACACAGAGCAACAACAGCGCGATCACCCAAAGGACCGACAGGTCCGGAATCACAGGATGGAGCCTCCGTTGGCGCCGCGAAACGATGCGGCCCAAAACGCTCTTTTATACCATTTGGCGGGACGATTGGACAAGGCCGCCGGCGTGGACCAGCGCGAGTTGATGACAGGCGTCACTGTTTCTGGTGTTTCACCTAATAGTAATAGTGCAATCGGCGACGGTAGGGACGCGCCGGACGAGGGGGCGACCGCTCCGCATGGCTGCCTGATCTTGCAGGGCAATCGCGAGCGCCCCGAAGCGCCCCCCAAAGGCAGGTTCAGGTCAGGCCCTTACGGTAGGGCGAGCGCCACCAGGCGAGGGGGGTCGGTACGGACGTCGGCCTGCACCGTGAGCGCGATGAACTGGCGGCCGTCGATGGCGTATGTCATCGGCGTGCCAATCGCCGCACCCGGCAAGTCGACGAATCCTCGCTCGCGGCCAGTGGCCTTGTCGTAGCCCACGAGCCGAGGCCCTCCGGCCGTGCCGCCAGTGGTGAGCGCATAGAACAACAGCGTCTTGGTCAGCAGCGGCCCGCTCTGCGTGTTGTCGCCGCCGAGCGCCGGCAGCGCGAGACCGCGCAGGACGGGCAGGTTGCGAATGCGGTCGCCCGTCCCTGCCGGCACCATCCATCGATGTTCGCCGCGGTGCATGTCAATGGCGGTGATGCGCGAGTAAGGCGGTTTGAAGAGCGGCACGCCGTCGGGCATCCGCGGACTGCGGCTGTTGACCTGCACGAACTGCAGATTGCTCGCGAGCGCCGCATCCGGCGCCGCCAGGGTAATCACACTGAAGGCGTTGCGCGAGGGCACGTAGAGTATGGCCGTCTCTGGGTCGACCGCCGCGCCGCCCCAGTTGGCGCCGCCGGTCGAACCCGGCCGGTTGATGGTGCCTTGCAGCGAGGGCGGGGTGAAGAGTGGCCCAGTGCGGAAGCCCTTGATGGCGGCGATCGCCTGCGCGCGGATCTCGGGCGTGAAGTCCGCCAGATCGTCAATTGACACCCCCTGGTACTCGAACGGCGCGGGCCTGGTCGGCACGGGCTGCGTGCGCGAGGCGCGCTCGCCCGGCAGGTCAGAGGCCGCGACCGCACGTTCTTCGATGGGCCAGATCGGCGCACCGGTGACACGGTTGAAGGTGTAGACAAAGCCCTGCTTCGTGATCTGCGCCACGGCCTTCACGCTCGCGCCGTTAACCGTCAGGTCGATCAGATTCGGCGCCGCCGGGTTGTCGTAGTCCCAGAGGCCATGGTGCACCGTCTGAAAGCTCCACACGAGGCGACCCGTCTTGGCCTCGAGGCAGAGGAGGCTCTCGGCGTGCCGGTTGTCGCCGGGCCGATGACCTCCGTAGTAGTCAGGCGCGGTCGTGTTCGTTGGCAGGTAGACGTATCCCAGGTCCGCGTCGGCGCTCATCGCGGTCCAGACCGTGACCTTGCCGGCGTCGCGCCATGAGTCGCCGATCCACGAGTCGTGGCCAGGTTCGCCCGGCTGCGGCACGGTGTGGAACGTCCACAAGAGCCGCCCGGTGCGGGCATCGTGCCCCCGCACCCAGCCGGGGATCTGTTCCTTGGCGACGACGAGTGACGAAATCGACGCCGGAGTGATGACGACGTTGCCAACGACGATGGGCGGCGATTGTACCGAATAGGTCAGCGCATTCAGGTAGTCGCGCGAGCCGCGAGCCGCACGCGGAAGGCCGGCCATCAGATCGACTCGGCCGTTGACGCCGAAGTCGGCCGCGGGACGGCCGGTCACGGCATCGACGGCTACGAGATAACCGTCGCCCGTGCCCCAGTACACGCGCGCCTCGTTGCCGTCGCGCCAATAGGCGACGCCGCGCTGGTTCCAGCGCGCAGTCATCGTCGTCGTGCCGGCCTCGTAGCTCTTGGGATTGAACACCCAGCGCTGGCGCCCGGTGGCGCCGTCAAATGCGGCGCCCACCGAGGTTGGTGTGTTCAGGTAGAGCACGCCTCCTACCATGAGTGGCGTGGCCTTGAAGTTGCCCAGGATGGGCGGGTCACCGTCGCGCCAACGCTGCGGGTCCAGGCGCGTCAGCTCGGCAAAGACGTCCGCCGGTTGGCCGCTCCATTCACCGCCGCCGGCCATCGTGACGCTCAGGTGCGCATCGGGCGAGGGCGTGCTCCACGCAACGCGAAGCCGAGAGACGTTGTCGCCGGTGATCTCTGAGAGCGGCGAGTACTTCGTGCTGGCCAAGTCGCCGCCGTAGGTGGGCCACTCTCCGGCGGCGGTCCCGCCAGGCCGGTCTTGGGCGGCGGCAAGCAAGGCGGTGGCACCGAGCAGGGCCAGCCACGGCGGTGTGAGCAACCAGCGTCGGGAGGATCGAATCGGCACGGGTGAATCCCTCGCAATGAGCGACTGATGGGCAACCGATGGGCGACTAGCGGCGCTCGTCGATCAGGAAATCAAAAATGCGTTGCAGCTCGGTCTCGGATGAAAACGCGATGACGACGCTGCCACCCTTGCCGCGTCGCACGATCTCGACCGGTGCGCCGACGGCGGTGTGCAGCGCCTCTTCGGCGGCCCGGGTGTCCGCGTCTTTCTTCTTTGGCTCCGGCGTGGGTGTCGTCTGGCCGGCTCCGATGACTTTCTTCACGAGCGCTTCGGTTTCGCGGACCGACAACCCGCGTGCGATCACCTCGCGCGAGATGCGTCGCTGGTCCGCCTCGGACGGCAGCGCGACGAGTGCGCGCGCATGCCCCATCGACAGCGCCTTGCTCGACACGTCGGCGCGAACTTCCACCGAGAGCTTCAACAAGCGGATGGTGTTGGCCACGCTCGATCGGTCCTTGCCGATGCGCGCCGCGATCTCATCGTGGGTCAGGTTGAACTCCTGCACCAGTCGCTGATACGCCGAGGCCTCTTCGATGGGGTTCAGGTCTTCGCGCTGCAGGTTCTCGACGAGCGCCCACTCGAGCAGCTGCGCCCGGCTGGTGGTCGATGTGTCCCTCACGACTACCGGCACCTTTGCCAGTCCGGCGCGTTGCGACGCGCGCCACCGCCGTTCGCCGGCGATGATCTGGTAGCGGTCAGGCGCCACGCGACGCACCACGATTGGTTGGATCACGCCGCTCGCTCGAATCGAGCGGGCAAGCTCGTCGAGCGCGGCCTCGTCCATGTGCAAGCGCGGCTGGAACTCGCTCGGCTCGAGCAGGTCGACGTCAAGCTCCACCGGCGAGCGGTTGGTGGCCGAGGCGGGCACGTCGGGAATGAGCGCGCTCAGGCCTTTGCCGAGCGCAGGGCGTTTGTCCATGTGTGGCTCCAGGATGCGCGGATCAGGCGGCCGTCGGCGGCGCGTTGCGGTCGATGACTTCGCGCGCCAGGGCCAGGTATGCTTCCGCGCCGCGCGACTTCGCATCGTAAACGACCCCGGGCAGGCCGTGACTCGGCGCTTCGCCGAGGCGCACGTTGCGCGGGATCACGGTGGTGAACACCTTCTCCTTGAAGAAGTCGCGCACGTCGCGCGCAACCTGCTGGCCCAGGTTGGTGCGGTCGTCGTACATGGTCAGCAGCACGCCCTCGATGTCGAGGGTCGGATTGTAGGCCGCCCGCACGCGGCGCATCGTGCCCACGAGGTCGGCCAGGCCTTCGAGTGCGAAGAACTCGCAGTGCAGCGGGATGAGCACGCTGTCGGCGGCGACGAGGCCATTCAAGGTGAGCAGGCCGAGCGAGGGGGGGCAGTCGATGACGACGTACTCGTAGCGATCGCGAAGGGCGTCGATGATGTGTTTCAGTCGGCGCTCACGGTCGGGCAGCGAGATGAGTTCGATCTCGGCGCCCGTGAGATCGCGCGTGGCGGGAATGAGTGCGAGTTTGTCGACGTTTGACGCCATCACGTAGCCGGCGGCGTTGCCCTGAGGGTCGTCGGTGAGGGCGTGATACACGTTGACGCCACCAGCGGCGTGTTGCTTCATCCCGAGTCCGCTCGTGGCATTGCCCTGAGGGTCGATGTCGATGAGCAGGGTCGTGTGTCCGGCAAGGGCCAACCCCGCCGCGAGATTGATGGCCGTCGTGGTCTTGCCAACGCCGCCCTTCTGATTGGTGACCGCGATAACGTGCGCAGTATTTGTCATTTGACCAAAACAATACCGATTAGGGTATGCAAGCGTAGCCGGAGGTGTGCAGTGACGTCAAGAAGAAGTGCGGGCAACCCGGGTGTTTCACGTGGAACGTGCCCCTATCCCCTGTTTCTGGAATACAACCAGCCGACTCTGATTCTCATGAACTAAGAAATGCAATCCCCGTCGCTTCAGCGGCGGCGGCGGATTCTGCACCGCGTCTTCGCCAGAGGTGAAGTTCAGCAAGTACCCAGACGGCCGTAGGAACGCCTGAATGCCAAGAAGCGTGGTCTGTTCGATTTTTACGGCCCGCACGGTGACGACATCCAGAGACTCATGCAAGTCAGGACGAACCAGGAGTTCTTCGAACCTCGAGGTCTCGACCTGTGTATGTTCGAGACCCAGGGACCGTGCCACCTGGCGCAAGAACACCGACTTTCGCACCTTCACCTCGACCATCGTGAGGGAGAGGTCGGGACGGCACAGTTTGATGGGAATGGCGGGCGATCCTCCGCCGGACCCAATGTCCAAGAGCGACCGCGACGACGTCGGAATGTATCGCACGGCCACAGCCGGTTCAATCAGCAACCGGTCCACGGCCTCGTCCGAGCCCTCGCCGTCGAGTGACAACGCCGTGAGGTTGATCTTCCGGTTCCAGCGCGCCAATTCCGCGAAGTACGCCTCGAAACCGTCCAGGACGGACGCTGGTAGATCCAGGCCAACGACCTTCGCCCGCCGAAGGATGCGGTCGCGCAGGCGTCTGCCGCTCACGAGTCCGATCCTAACCGGTTTTAGCACCAGTTCCGCGAGAGAGATGCGCGCTCAGCAACATGACCGCGGCGCTAGTCAATCCTGGAATCCGGCGAACTTGGCCCAGCGTTGAGGGGCGCACCTCCTCTAGCCGCTGGACGACCTCGGTCGAGAACCCAGGGAGTCCTCGATAGCAAAAATCCTCTGAAATTCGTTGATTCTCCGCGCCAGAGAGACGACGAACGGACGCGTCCTGACGGCGCAGATACCCCGCGTACTTCACTTCGGTTTCAAGCGTCGTGAAGTCCAGGTCCGGCCGTCCCGCCTCCGCCAACGCGATGCCCGCTTCCTGCAGCGACTCGAGGGTGACAAACTGCGACTTCAGCGCGTCGATCGACGAGATACGGCTCTTGGACGGCATCACAAACGTGCTCGACTGAAGACGGCGAGTGTTCTCGGCGAGCCGCCCACGCCTTTGCTCGAAGGCGTCCCAGCGCTCGTCGTCAACCAGACCCACCGAACGTCCGAGTTCAGTGAGACGAAGATCCGCATTGTCGGCTCTCAGCAACAGCCGAAACTCGGCACGCGACGTGAACAGCCGGTACGGTTCCAGGCACCCCTGGGTGACGAGGTCGTCCACCATCACCCCGAGATACGCCTCTGCGCGCGCGATGGTTACGGATCCACGACCCGTGGCGAGTCTGCCAGCATTGAGGCCGGCAATCAGGCCCTGACCAGCCGCCTCTTCATAGCCAGACGTGCCGTTGATCTGACCCGCCAGAAAGAGGCCAGAGAAGCGACGTGTTTCAAGCGTCGCGCGAAGCTCGGTCGGCTGGACGAAGTCGTACTCCACGGCATAGCCTGGGCGCAGCATGGTTGCGCCGCCGAGTCCTGGTAGGCTCGCCACGATTTCCGCCTGCACTTCGGCAGGCAAGCTCATCGACAGGCCGTTGACATAAATCTCGTCGACGTCGACCCCTTCTGGCTCAAGGTGCAGCAGGTGCCGTTCCCGGTCAGGGAAGCGCATGACCTTGTCTTCAAACGATGGGCAATACCTTGGTCCGATACCGCGAATCGTGCCGTTGTAGAGGGGAGAACGGGCGACGTTGCCTCTGACGGCAGCGTGCGTCCGCTCTGTCGAATGGAGCAACCAGCACGGCGCTGAATTCGACACTCCCTTGGTCATGAAGGACAGCGGAGTGGGATGCTCATCTCCGTGTTCCACGTGGAACACCCCGGTCGAGACGCCGTGTTCGAAGTCGATTGAAGCCTTGGACAGCCGCGGGGGTGTGCCTGTCTTGAGACGCCCGACCCGGAAGCCGAGATCCCGAAGTTGCTCTCCAAGCTGGACAGACGGAGGTTCTCCGACACGGCCCGCTGGTCTGGCCACGTCGCCGACGTGCACGATGCCGTTCAAGAACGTCCCTGTGGTGACCACGACCGCAGCCGCGCGAAGCTCTTCGCCTCCCACGAACTCCACACCCCGAACGTGATCGGCCGACACGATCAGGCGTGAGACCTGCCCTTCGCGCACCGTTATTCCAGGGGTGGCTTCCATCCGGGCGCGCACCCACGCTGCGTACCTCGTTTTGTCCGCCTGCGCTCTGGGCGCCCACACCGCCGGACCCCGGCTCTTGTTCAGTACTTTGAACTGAAGGCCGGTGGCATCAATCGCTTCGCCCATCAGGCCACCGAGTGCGTCAATTTCCCGGACGAGTTGGCCCTTGGCGGTACCGCCCACGGCGGGATTGCACGGCATCGACGCAATAGTGTCGCTCGACAGCGTGCACAGCGTCACGGCGCAGCCCTGCTTCATTGCGGCCCACGCCGCTTCGCAGCCCGCATGACCGCCACCGATTACAATGACATCTGTTTTAATCATTGTTTATGTGTTTTAGAATCTTTTAATGTAATTAAATTACTTGCCGATGCAAAAGCGCGCGAAGATCTCGTGCAGTATGTCGTCGGGCGTGCGCCGTCCGGTGACTTCATCGAGCGATTCGAGCGCCAGTTGCAAGTCGGCAGCAACGAATTCCTCCGGCAACGCGCCGCCGCTGGCAGAGAATCCGTCGCACGCATGTCCGATATGCGACAAAGACGCGCCCAGCAGCGTCAGGTGGCGTTGGTTGGTGATGAGGACGTGATCGGCCGGCCGGCGATCGCCGCCGAGCAGCAACGACACGCGCCGTGTCACGTCCGCAAGTCCCGCGCCCGTGCGCGACGACACCGCGGTGATCTCTGAGCCCAACTGCTCGAGCCCCCAGGCCGCCGGCAGATCCGACTTCGTCGCCACCAGCACCCGCGCAGGTCCTTCCACCCGCTCGACAAGGGCACGATCGTCATCTGACAGGGGGCGGGAGCCATCGACCGCGACAATCACCACGTCAGCATGGCCCACCGCCTCACCCGCCCGGCGTACCCCTTCTTGCTCCACCAGATCGGTGCTCGCGCGCAGACCGGCCGTGTCGATGATCTCGACCGCGAAGTCACCAAGTACCACGCGCGCCGTGACCAGGTCGCGGGTCGTCCCAGGAGCCGAAGACACGATGGCGCGATCGGCGCCAACCAGCGCGTTGAACAAGCTTGACTTCCCTGCGTTCGGCGTGCCGGCAATCACAATCCGCGCGCCGTCGCGCACGAGCTGGCCCCGCGCACTGCCATCCACCAACCGTTCGAGGCGCAACCGCAGAGTCTCGAGCACGCGGCCCACCTCGTCACGTTCCACGAAGTGATAGCCCTCGTCGGGAAAGTCCATCGACGCCTCGAGCTGCAACTGCAACTCGCGCATGTCTCCCGCGACCGCATGAAGGGCCGCCGACAAGGTTCCGTCGAGCTGATCGAAAGCAGCCCGGGCCTGGGCTGGCGACACGGCCTCCACCAGATCGCGGGCCGCCTCCGCTTGCACAAGATCGAGTTTGCCGTTCATGAACGCGCGCAGCGTAAATTCGCCCGCACGTGCCAGCCGGGCGCCGAGCATCACCGCTTGTCGCACGAGCGAGGCGAGCACCACGGGACTGCCGTGGGCCGAAAGCTCCAGCACGTCCTCGCCGGTGTACGACTTCGGAGTCGGGAAATAGGTGACGAGCGCGTCGGCCATAAGGCCATCGCCGTCGAGTCGTGCACGGGTGACGAGGCGGGGCGACCACGGGAGCGACCGGCGGGCCATGGCAAGGCCGATCGCGTTGGCGCCAGGCCCGCTCAGCCGGACCACGCCCACGCCACTATGTCCAGGCGGCGTGGCCACGGCTACGATCGTGTCGTCGGTGGGATACACCCCGCGCCTCGACGCTTCTGCGGAACGTCGCGTTCCGCGGCTCTACTTGGCGACCGAAATGATGACGATCTTCTCGAAGGTGTCGCCGATGCTCTCGGTCGAGACCGACGGAACGCCCTCTACCGCCATGTGCACGATGCGCCGCTCATAGGGATTCAGCGGACCCATCTCCTGCGCCAGACCCGTCTCCTTCGCCTTTCCGGCCAGGAAGATCGCCATCTGCAGCAGCTCCGTGTCTTTGTCGCGGCGGTAGCCGTTGCAGTCCACCACGAGCCGGCGGTCGTCAGTGCGTTCAGGGCGGAACGCCGACCCCACAATCTGCTGCAGCGCCTGCAGTGCCTCGCCCTGGCGGCGAGTCAGCACGGTGCCGTCATCCCCGCTCAGGTTGATGCGGATGCCATCGGCCTCGTCTTCGACCGACGCCGTCAGATGCAATCCCATCGCATCGACGACCTGCTGAACGAAATCGACGATCGGGGCGGTCGTGCTCATCGCTTGACTCCTGCCAGCTGTGCGGGACCAAGCAGCCAGTTCGTGAAGTACTGCTGACCGATCGCCCACAAGTTGCTCACAAACCAGTAAATCACCAATCCGCTCGGGGCCGTCATGAACATCGCGGTGAACATCACCGGCATGAACATGAGCACCTTTTGCTGCACCGGATCACCGGTGCCCGGCTGCAGCCGCTGCTGCCAGAACATCGTGCCCCCCATCAGCAGCGGTGTGATGTACCACGGATCGCGCAGCGAGAGGTCGGTAATCCACAACGCGAACGGTGCGCCCCTGATCTCGATCGCCTGCGACAGCAACGAATAAAACGCGAACAGCACCGGCATCGTCAAGAGCATCGGCACACAGCCGCTGGCCGGATTGGCGCCCTTGCTCTTGTAGAGCGCCATGACTTCTTCGTTCATCTTGGCGCGCGCCGGATCCGTCATCTTCAGGTGCGAGTAGCGGTCCTGGATGGTCTTCAGCTGCGGCTGCAGCTCCTGCATCTTCCGCATCGAGACCACGCTCTTGTGGCGCAGCGGCCACATCACGAGGTTGATGAGAATAGTGAGGATGATGATGGAAAAGCCGTAGTTGCCGACGAATCCGTGCACCCACTGCAGCGCACCAAGCAGGGGCACGGCCAGCACGGCGAACATGCCGAAGTCGATGACCTTGGTGAACTCGGGATTAATGGCCTTCAGCGCCTCGAACTGCTTCGGCCCCACGAACAGGCGCACATCGCCCGGCGCCTTGTCGAACGTCACGGCGTACGACACGAGCTGGCGAGCCAGTTCGGGCTGCCCTGGATCGGCCAGCGGCAGGTAGGCGAAGTCGACTCGCTGTGAGCCAGAGGGCTCGAGCACCGCCGACACGAAGTAGTGATCGGTGACGCCGGCGTAACGAAATGCGCCCTGCTGAGTACCCGCGGACGACGCCGCGGCGCCGGCGAACCTGGTGACGCTGCCGTCGCGGTGCACGAAGCCCGCGGCGGGATAGACGTAGCCGCCCGAGAACATTCCGCCAGACCCGGCGCTGCGAGCAATCTCGTCGCCCAGACCCGGCCCCCACAGCATCGCCGGATTAAGGAGGGTGGCGCCCTGCTTCACGTCGGCGTTGAACTCCACGACGTAGCCCGTGGGTTGCAACGTGAACCGCTTCCGCGCCACGAGCCCATCGGCACCTTCGTACACGAAAGTGAGTGCGGCCGGCGACGTCGTGGCATCGATGTGCGCGGGCGCCTGATTGTCGACCGCGTAGAGTTCGCCGTTCAGCCGCGCCGTCTGGGCGGCGTCGGGCGTGGCCAGCGAGAACGGCAGCGGCTGTGTGCCGGTCTCAGACGGCACCAGGTCAACGAATTGGCCTGACCGATCGGGATACTCCTTGAGCGCCCAGCGCTTCAAGCGACCGCCGCGATTCGTGAAGACCGCCCGCACCTGCTGCGTTTCAATGACGAACTCGCGCTCCTCGGTGTCGGAGCGCCGCGCCTCGACGGCAGGCATTGGCGCCACGGCCACAACGGCAGATGAGGGCGACGTCCCAGCGGCCGCGGGGATGCTGGGGACGCCTGGCGCCGATGCGGCGGGCGCGGGGGCCGGGGCTGTTTGTTCGGGAGGCGGTGGCACCAGCCTCTGAAACATGAACAGGACGACGAACGACAAGCTGATTGCGAGAAGAACTCTACGTTCCATGGTTCGCGGTCACTAAAGGGGTACGGGATCGTGTCCAGAGCCGCCAAAGGGATGGCACCGGGACAGGCGCTTCAATCCGTACCAGGTGCCCTTGAGGGCGCCGTGGCGAACAATGGCCTCCGCCA
>JANORI010000462.1:0-4973 GCA_031415235.1 Acidobacteriota bacterium
ACGGCGTGGCGATTGGCGCGTACAGACCAGGCAACGCGGGCATGCGACGAGTCTATCCCGACCGCGACACGTCGGCCACGGCGTCGTGGCGGGCCGGCTCGAGCAGCACGTTGGTGGCGAGCACCACCAGGAACACCGCAGCCGCCGGGGCCAAGGTCCAGGGGGCGCGGGTCATCGCGGCCACGCTTGCGGCTTCGCTGAGCGCCGTGCCCCAGCTGGGGACGCCGTCGGGAAAGCCCAGTCCGATGTATGACAGCGTGGCCTCGGCCAGCACGAACATCGGCACGAGCAGCGCCGTCTGCACGGCCAGATAGCCGAGACATGCGGGCAGCAGATGCCGCCGCATCACCTGCCAGTGCGACGCGCCGACCGCCACGGCCGCCACCACGTATTCACGTTCGGCTTCGGCGCGCACGATGGCACGCACGCCGCGGGCCACGCGCGGCCACCCGAGCGCAACGAAGATCAGCGCCAACGCCGCCACCACGGCGCCAAGCGGCAGCACAAGCGGCAGAGCTGCGCGCAGCGCCACCACCACGTAGAGCAGCGGCAGCACCAGCAGCAGGTCGCCCACGGTGACCACGATCCGCTCCACCAGTCCACCGGCGTAGCCCGCCCAGAGTCCCAGGAACGCCCCGAGCAGCAGTGTGCCGGCGGTGGCCACGAGCGCGAGCCCCAGCGACGCGCGGGTGCCGTGCAGCGTGCGGGACAGCACATCACGACCCAGCGAGTCCGCCCCCATCAGGAACACCGGCGTCGCGGCGTCGCGCGACGACCACGGCAGCGCCGTCCGGCGCGTCAGATCCGCCTCGAACCGCTGCTCCAGGCGATCGACGATCGTGAGTGGATGCGCGTAGAGCCCGCCGCCGTCGAGGTGCACGCGCATCGGCGGCGCGTGCAGGTGATTGCCGAACCGCTCGGCCGGGCCATACGGCGCCAGGGCCGGTGCGAGCAGCGCGGCCAGCGTGAGCGCGACGAGCAGCAGCTGGGGCCGCCAGGTCACGTGCGACGCCGTTCGAGCATCCGAGGGTCGAGCGCGGCGTGCAGCACATCAGCCACCGTGGTGCCAACGGCCAGCGACACCGCCCCGGCCGCGCCGCATCCGGCCACGAGCCACACGTCGCGCGATCGCAGTCCATCGAAGAGCAGCCGGCCCAAGCCCGGCCACGACGTGACGATCTCGACCACGAACGATCCGCTGAAGAGCGCGCCAACGAGTACCCCGTAGATGCCCAGTACCGGGGCCAGTGAGGCCGGCCACGCATGCACGCGAAGCGTGCGATCGCGGCTGAGCCCGCGCGCGCGGCTCGCGTCCACAAACGGCTGCCCCATCGCCTCGGCCATGGCTCGCGCCTGCACGCGCTCCAGCGTGGCCGCTAGCGGCAGCGCCAGGGCCAGCACTGGCACCGGCAAGTGCCGAAGCACATCGATGAACCAGGCGGTGCCGTCGAGGCGGCCCGAAGTCATGCCGCCGACGGGGAACCAGCCGGTCTGCGCGGCGATGAATACCAGTAGCAACGCGCTCAGCAACGGTGGCATCGAGAGGATGGCAATCGATGCTGTCCGCGCCGCCTGGGCGAGCAGGCCGCGGTTCGCCCCGGTGAAACGCCCCAGTGGGATGCCCACGAGCGACGCCACGACGAGTGCGGCCGCGGCCAGCAGCGCGGTGTTCAGCGCGCGCTCGCCAACAAGGTCGGCCACGGGCCGCTTGAACAGGGACGACTGCCCCAGATCGAAGCGCGCGAGTCCCTGGAGCCAGTGCCCGTACTGCGTGAGCAGCGGCCGGTCGAGACCCAGCTCAGCCCGCAGGGCGGCGCGCTCCTCGGGCGACATGACGAGCGCCTCGCCAGTGGCCGCATCGCCGGGTACGAGCCGCGCGAGCAGCAGCGTCAGCGAGGCCACGACGAGTGCGAACACGACGCCTCCAGCCGCGCGTCGCATCACGAAGCGAGCCAGGGTCATCGGCTATCGGCTCGGAGCGGCCGGAGTCACCGCCAGTGTGTCGGCGCTCCACAGCAATTGCGGGCGGTTCACACCCGGTGTAGGGTTGCGCACGCGCGAGCTCATCGCGAGAAACACCCGAGGCGCCGCGAAGTACAGAGCGGGCACGTGCTCACTGAAGACACGCTGCACGTCGCGAAAGAGCCGCACGCGTTCGGCCGCATCGCCCGATGCCGCTTGGCGCGTCATGAGGGCGTCGATCTCGGCTTCCCACGGCGTGGCCGGCGTCGGCTGTGACATGTTCCAGATGTGGCCGCTGCCCGAGCTGAGCCAGAAGTCGCGTTGCAAGGCGGGATCGGTATCGCTGGCCACGTAGTAGAAGAAGATCGCGTCGAACCGGCCGGCCAGCATACGCTCGATGAGGGCCCCCTGTTCGAGGGGAACCACCTGCAGGTCGACACCGATCGCCGCAAGGTTTTCCTTGAGGACCTGCGCGCCGCGTTCGAGCGAAGAGTTGCCACGATAGGTCAGCACCGTGAAACGCGCCTCGGTGCCCGACGCGTCTTCGAGCCAGGGATCCGCATCTCGATTCGAGAGTCCGAGCCCGTCGAGCAAGGCTCGGGACTTGGCAAGGTCAAACGAGTAGCGGGGCAGGCCGGGCCAGAACCAGTCTTTGTTGCCCGGCGAAATCGGTCCGTGCACGGGCACGGCCGCGCCCAGGAACACGGTGTTGGCGTAGGCTTCGCGGTCCACCGCGTGGCTGATCGCCTGGCGGAACGCGTCGGCAGCGAGCCACTTCCCGCGTGGATCATGGGCCCAGAAGGCCGGGCGCAAATTGAAGAAGAACACATCGGGATCGAGCCCTACCCCGGCTTCCTGCATGACCAACACGCCCTTCCGCTCGAGGTCGCGGGCCACGGCGTAGTCCTCGGCGCGCAGCTGCTGCTGCGTCATGTCGATCTGTCCTGACTGCAACCGCAGGAGCTCAGCGTTCTGATCGGGCACGATCTCGAACACGACGCCGTCAAGGTACGGCAGCGGCTGGCCCGTGTCGTCGCGCCGCCAGTAGTGCGGATTCCGCGTGAAGGTGAGCCGCTGACCGGGCTCATAGCTCGTAAGCACGAATGGCCCCATGCCGACGACCTCGGCCGGAGGAGTCGTGGGCGTCCACGCTTGGCTCAGCGTGCCACTGGCAACCGCGGCTTGAAGTTTATGCTTCGGCACGATCACCAGGTTGTCGAGAAGCCGGATGCCAGGACCGAAGGGCTGCGGGAACGTCACCACCACGGTAAGGGCGTCGGGTGCGGTCACGACGAGTGGTTTGCCGTCCACCTCGAGGCCACTGGCCAGCACGCTCTTACTGGCAGGGTCGAACACGGCGCCGATCGTAAACACCACGTCGGCCGACGTAAACGGCGTGCCGTCAGACCACTGCAGGCCTTGGCGCAAGGTCAGGGTGTAGGTGAGGCCATCTGGCGACGTCGTCCACCGCTCTGCCAGCCATGGCTCCACCTGCTGTGTGGCGCGATTCACACGGATGAGCCGCCCCTGCGTCAGCAGCGTCAGCGCGTCGGTCGCGGCATCGCGCGATACCAGCCGGTTGAACGACCGGGGCTCCGACCGTAGCGATGCCACGAGCGTACCGCCCCGGGCGATCGCCGGCGTCTGCGACTGGATCGGGCCAGGCCTCCCAGGCGTTTCGCCGTTCCACCAAAACAAGGCGGACAACCCCAGGACGATGACGGCGACCAGCAGAAATCGAGATTGTCGGTTCACTTGTTAGCCGACCGGCCAAGAACTTGGCCGATCACCTTTATTTGTATTTTTGGCCTAAAAGAGCGCGGTTTGCACGAAACATCAGCCCACGACGAAATCCGTGCAATCCCGGTCAATGGCTTGGCTACCGTTCGCGGTCCAACTGCCCGCAGCAGCGGCCCCCATCCTAGACCAATGAACCCGTTATTCAACAACGACTTAGCCGGTGCATTCACACGCGGCGGCAGTTGTGGCACCCAGCCTGCCTTATATATCGGCGGAGCTCGACATGCAGACCACCCAGGAAATGACCAGTGCCCAGCCCGTTCCCCAGCTTGGACGCAGCGTCACCATCGAACGCGCCGCGCAGATGCTTGGCGTTTCGAGACGGACCGTCTACTACCGGATCAGCGAAGGCGCCCTCCTGACCATCCGCACTCGCGGTGGCTCCCAGCGGGTCGTCGTCGATTCGATTCCCGGCAATCGCCAGCAGCACTAGTTGTTCCCCCGGACAAGGACTTTCCGATGACCAGCCGCCTCATCGCCCTCTTCGTTGCCTTCGTCGTCGCAGCCCCTGGCATCGCAAACGCCGGACAAGGCCGTCGGGCCCGCCTCTCAGGCGACCTGAACGACGAGATTCGCAAGGGCAACCGCAGCACCGTGGAGGTGATCGTCGATGGCGACGACGCCACGATCAGCCGCGTGTTGACCCGCCACCCGCTGACGCTGAAGAAGCGCTTGCGACGCGGCGCGGTGCTCGAAGTGCCGGCGGGACAGCTCGACGCGCTGGCCAACGACCCTGACGTGAGGGCCGTGGCCGCAAACGCGGTGGTCACCTCGCACATGGCGCTGACCACGGCGACCACCGGCGCGGACGCGGCGCTGGCGGGCTTGGTGAGCACGCTCGGCGCGGTCACCGGCGCGGGCGTGGGCGTGGCCATCATCGATTCGGGCATCTCGGCGCACCGGTCGCTGGCGGGCAAAGTGGTAGCGAGCGTGGACTTCACGCGCGACAGCAATCGCGGCCGCGGCCGCGACGGCTACGGACACGGCACCCACATCGCCGGCATCGTGGCGGGCGCGGAACTAGACAACACGCGGGTGAACGGCGCCGGTGGCATGGCCCCGGGCGCGCACCTCATCAACCTGCGCGTGCTCGGCGACGACGGCTCCGGCCTGGTGGCCGACGTGATCGAAGCGGTGGACTGGGCGATCGAGAACCGCGGGCGCTACAACATCCGCGTGATCAACATGTCGCTCGGCACGCCCGTCACGCA
>JANORI010000463.1:0-2671 GCA_031415235.1 Acidobacteriota bacterium
GCCTCATCCTGAGCAGCAACGAGAACCCGCTGGGGCCGCCGCCGGCGGTGCGGGACGCCGTGCGCCTGGCGCTGGCCGACGGCAAGGCGTCGGGCCGCTACATGTTCCACCGCACCGGGTCGATGGCCGAGGCGATCGCCAAGCGCTACGGCGTCAGGGCCGACCAGGTGTTCGTCGGCTGCGGGTCGACGCAGATCCTCAGGGCGGCGACGCAGCTCTTCACCTCGCCGACCCGGCCGCTGGTCGGCTCGATCCCGACCTACGAGGAGTGCGCCGGGTACGCCGCCCTGATCGGCAGTCCGGTTACTGGCGTGAAACTCGACGCCGCGCTCCGGCTCGACCTCGACGCCACGCTGAGCGCGGCCAAGGGCGCCGGCCTGGTCTTCTACTGCAATCCCAACAACCCGACAGCGACGGTGCACTCGGGGCGGGCGACCAACGACTTCCTCGACGCGTTGCGGCGCACCAGCCCTGATACGGCCGTGCTGGTGGACGAGGCCTACCAGGACTACGTGTCCGACGCAAATCGATCCACGCAGGTGCCACGGGCCATCGAGGATCCCAACGTGATCGTGGCGCGCACCTTCTCGAAGGCCTATGGCATGGCCGGGCTCCGCCTCGGGTTCGCCATCGCCCACGCCGATACCATCCGCAGGATTCAGATGTGGGAGGGCTTCGGCGACATTCCATGGGGCCTGCCAGCGCTGGAGGCCGGCCTCGCCGCCGTGCAACTGGACGACAGCTTCGTCGCCCGCGAGCGGGCCAGGAACACCGGGGCGCGCGAGTTCACCCGGGCGTTCTTCGCGTCGCAGCAGCGCACCGCCACCGATTCCGCGACCAACTTCCTGTTCATCGACGTGCAGCGGCCGATCGAGCAGTTCCAGAGGGCCTGCGCGTCACGCGGTGTCCGGGTGGGCCGGCCGTTTTCGCCGCTCTTGACCCACGCGCGGATCTCTATCGGCACGCTCGAGGAGATGCAGAGAGCGACGGCGGTGTTCGCTGGGGCGCTCGCCGCCGTCCGCTTGGCGGCCTGACGGATGCCGACCTCAACGTGCGCTGCGCAAAGGGGCCAGGGACCCCGGCGAATCGAGCTGACGGCTGCGCCGTCTCCGTGGCTCGGATCTGCGCCGGTCCGGTGCGATCATCGCTGAACGGGCGTGGCCGTGGCCGGCGCGAGTCGTTCCTCGATCTGCCGGAGTACGCGGACCGCCGTCTCAATCTCGCGAGTGGAGAGGCCGCGCGCGAGATCGTTGACCCAAGGCACCTGCCGTGCCGTCAGGCCTCCGAACGCCTTCCGTCCGCGCGTCGTCATCACCACCACGGGAGCACGCTTGTGATGCGGATTCTCCTGGTACGCCAGGAGGCCCTCCTCCGCGAGGTGATCGACGAGGCGCTGGACCGACTGCCTCGTCAGGCCCATCTCTCGCGCCACGTGGGCCACGGGGGCGGGCTGTGGTAAGCCCGCGACACTGCCCAGCACCTGCCAACGCGCGGCCGTGAGCCCGATCGGCCGAGCCAGACGATCTCCTGCCGCGATGAGCGCCCCGTTGACGCGGAACGTTCTGAGGATGAAATCGGTCAACCTCGAACCAGCGCGAGAGTGGCCAGCGTAGCGCAGCGGATGCATCGGCAATTCCCTTATTGACAGTATACTGTCATATTGGCATTGTTCTGCCATGTTGTCGCGTCAGCTTCGAGTGGCTGCCGCAATCCCCCCGAACGTCAGGAGGCCCCTCATGCTGCAACTCACACCCCTGGACCCGGCGCGCCCCATCTTTCAACAGCTCAACGTCGAGGTGTCGCCGGTGGTCCTCGTGAACATCTTCCACGTCGCCGAGGAGGACATTCCCGCCTTGCTGCAGGCCTGGGAAGCGGATGCGAACTGGATGAAGGGCCAGCCAGGCTACATTTCAACCCAGTTGCACCGGGGCGTCGCGGGGAGCACCGTCTTCTTGAACTACGCGGTCTGGGAATCCACCGCACACTTTCGCGCGGCCTTCAGCCACGCCGACTTCAAGGCCGCCTTGGAGCGCTATCCGGCGTCGGCCGTCGCGTCACCGCACCTGTTCACCCGCCTGACGATACCGAACCTCTGTGTCGGGCCGTGAGGTGGACGGCGCGGGTCCCGATCGACGGCGTAGTGGCGAGTCACGAGCCGAGGGCCTACTTCTTGCGGCGCGTGGCTGCGGTCCAGTTCTCGATGGCGAGGTCGCTCACGCGCTCGAACTCGGCCGTGTTGTTGGTCACCAGCGTCAGCCCGAGCGCGCGAGCGTGGGCGGCGATGAACAGGTCGTTCGCGCCGATCAGGGCTCCTCGCCTCTTCAGGTCCGCGCGAATCTCGGCGTAATGCAGGGCGGCGTCGTCGCCGAACGCCAGGACCTCCACGTAGGGAAGGAAGGCGGCCAGTGCCGCGGCATCGTGCGCGCGTCGGGGCGATACTTCGACGCCGTACAGAAGCTCGGCCTTCGTGACCACCGACATGCACACGTCGCCGACGGGCACCGCCTGCAAGCGCTTCAGCACCAGCGGCTGCGAGCGCTTCATGATGTAGGAGCACGTGTCCGTGTCCAGCATGAAGCGCGGCATCAGTTCTCGCGCTCCTGGATCGGCAGTTCTTCGACTTCGGCCATGAAAGCGTCCGACGCCACCGGCGCCGTGTCGAGATACACCC
>JANORI010000464.1:0-8901 GCA_031415235.1 Acidobacteriota bacterium
GCGCCCCAGGTGGGCGGGTCGGTCGCGCGGCAGCGTGCAGCACGCCCTCCGCCCCACTCGTCGGTGAAGATCACCGTCGAGCCGTCGTTGCTGAACGATGCCGAATGCCAGTAGGCAAAGTTCGGGTCGGTCACCTCATCAATGCGGCGCGGATGCACCGGGTCGCTGATGTCGAGCAGGATGCCGTTGCCCGAGCAGGCGCCGGCGGCGAGGCCGATGTCCGAGTAGACCGTGATGTCGTGGCACTGATTGGTCAGGCGCGAGGTTTGCGTGCCTTCGCCGTGGTTGCCGCCCTGCCACAGGCCGGCCAGGTTGCCGGTAGTGGCGTCGGCGAAGAGTCGCGGGCGGGCCACGATCGCCGCCCTCTCAGGATTCTCGAGGGGCACCTTGATCACGTCGATGCTGAAGAGGGCGGTGTTCGGATCTTCTTCCGGCTTGAGACCCGAGCAGCCGGCCAGCTCCTCACCCGACCGCACGTTGCTCGTGCCGGAGCCGTAGAGGTAGATGGAGGTCGGGTCGCGCTTGTCGGGCACGAGCGTATGCGTGTGCGACCCACGGCAGGTCTGCACGGCTGCCACCTGTTTGGGGTTCTTCAGGTCGGTGATGTCGAAGATGCGCACGCCGCGAAACCGCTCGACGCTCACCGGCGCTGTCACCCCCTGCACGCCGCAATCGAGGCGGCCGCGCGTCTGCTCCACCGACATGAACAGCAGGTTGCCGTAGATCGAGACGTCACCCTGACCGCCCGGGCACACGATGGACGCCACGAGCTTCGGCCGCTTGGCGTTCTCGATGTCGTAGGTATTGAAGCCGTGGTAGTTGCCGACCACGGCGTGCATGCCCTTGAAGGCGAGATCGGAATTCGTGAACCCGGAGCCCACCGGCGGCGGCGCGTTCGGCGCGGGCGGGGGCTCGGGCGGCGCACCCGCCGGACGTTCCGGCGCCGAGACCGACCCGGCCGGAGCCTTGGGGTCGAAGAAGCCCGGCGGCTTGGGCAGGTTCGAGACGAGCTCCATGTTCTTGGCCGCGACGCCAGCGTCGGTATGGCCTGGCTTCAGCCCGATGCGCGGGTCCTTCGGATTGGGCGGCGCCTGCTGCGCCTGCGCCACACCGGCGACGAGTACCATCGCAGACAATCCGCCACCCAGAAGTGCGTGCACACGCTTCATCATGCCGTCCCTTTCCTGCCGTGAAGACGAAACGCGCGCGGCCCCGAAAGACCGCGCTCGCAGTTATCGGGAGCTCGGACGCGCTGTTAACTAGCGCAGTCGCGCAGTGCGCGCCTTGATGGCCGCGGCCATGGCCTGGTAGCGCGCGCCGTCCTTGGCGCCCGGAGCGCTGCCGTCGCGCAGCAGCTCGGCCGCCATCTTGTCGAGGTCATCGAGCACCGGCGAGCGCCGCGCATCGCCCTTGTCGAGCGCGGCCCGCAGGGCCGTGGCGCGCGCCACGTCGATCGACTGGTTGCGCTCGAGCTGATCGAGATACGCCTTGGCCACGACGAAGCTCGGCGGCCAGGTGACCTTGGGCTGGTTCTGCGAGTTGAACTCCTCGAAGCGCACGAGTGTGGCGGCGTCGAGTTCGTTCTTGGTCAGGAACTCGCTCGGCGTGAGTTTGAATACGTCGATGCCACGCGCAATCTCGGCGCCGTAGATACTGCCGTTGTACCAGTAGGCCGACCAGTAGCCGCCGGTGATGAGGTTCTTCGCGTCGATGGGGCCGCGGTCGAAGTAGGCGATTTCAACCGGGTTGGCCGAGTCGGTGAAGTCATACACCGAGATGCCGCCCTGGTACCAGCCCTGCACCATGATGTCGCGGCCAGGCACGGGCACGAGCGAGCCGTTGTGCGCCACGCAGTTCTCGGTCTCGGTCTGGGCGACCGGCAGCTTGTAGTAGCCCTTGAACACGAGCTTCTTGTCGACGATGTCGAAGATCGCGTTGGCGCCCCAGTTGAGCGCGTCGGTCGCGCGGCAACGCGGCCGCGTGCCTCCGCCCCACTCGTCGGTGAAGATCACCTTGGTGCCTGCGTTATTGAAGGTGGCCGAGTGCCAGTAGGCAAAGTTCGTGTCGGCCACGTGGTCGAGACGCGTCGGCTTCTCGGGGTTCGAGATGTCCATCAGAATGCCGTTGCCCGAGCAGGCGCCGGCGGCCAGCCCCGCTTCCGGCATCACGGTGATGTCGTGGCACTGGTTGGTCGTGCTCGTGCGCTGCGTGCCAGGGCCGTGGTCGCCGCCGGCCCACAAACCCGCGATGGCGCCGGTCGTTGCGTCCGCGAAGATGCGGGGGCGGGCCACGATAGCCGCATTCTCTGGATTTTTCAGCGGCACCTTGATGACGTCGATGCTGAAGAGGGCCGTGTTCGGGTCTTCTTTCGGGTCGAGCGCCGAGCAACCCGCCAGTTCTTCACCCGAACGCACGTTGCCGGTACCCGAGCCGTAGACGTAGACGTTGCTGGTGTCGCCCTTCACCGGCACGAGCGTATGCGTGTGCGACCCGCGGCAGGTCTGCACGGCGGCCACCTGCTTGGGGTTTTTCAGGTCGGTGATGTCGAAGATGCGCACGCCGCGGAACCGCTCCACGCTCACGGGCGTCGACACGCCCTGCGTGCCGCAGTCGATGCGGCCGCGCGTCTGCTCCACCGACATGAAGAGCAGGTTGCCGTAAATCGACACGTCGCCCTGCCCGCCCGGACACGCAATTGACGCGACGAGCTTGGGCTTCTTGGCATCTTCCACGTTGTAGGTGTTGAAGCCGTGGAAGTTGCCCATCACGACGTTGACGCCCTTGAACGCCAGATCGGAGTTGGCGAAGTCGAGCCCGCCGCCGGGACGCGGGGCAGCCGCAGCGGCTACGCCCGCTGCCGGGACAGCGGCAGCGTCAGGGACTGGATCCGGCGCTGGGGCCGGTGCACCAGCCGGGCGCTCGGCCGGCGTCGTCTCACCGGCCGGATTCTTCGGGTCGAAGAAGCCGTTGGGTTTGCCCGTGCTCGACACGATCGTCATGTTCTTGGCCGCAGTTCCCGCGTCCTTGACACCCGCCTTGAGCGTGGCGCGTGGGTCGGTCGTGCTCGGCGTGGTGGGGCGCCCCTGCGCGCGTCCGGCAACGGTACCGACGGCAATGGCGGCCACGGCGGCCAGCGTCCACGCTGCGCCGCGCACGCGCCAGGACGTACGTGACATGACATCAAACCTCATTCGGTGGCTCCTCAAATCCTTCGGTTCCCGGCCGCTCACGCTCAGCGGCTGCCCAACATCGCGCGCATGCGGTCGATCTCCATGCGCTGATCGGAATCGACATCCGCGGCAAACGCGTTGATGTCGCCGTCCTGGCCCGCGCCAGGCATCTTGAATAGGTCGTCCACCATGCTGAGCGCGCCTTCGTGGTGCTGAATCATGTACTTCAGGAAGAGGCGATCGAATTCTTCGCCTTTGGCCGCCGCCAGTTCGGCCATCTGCGCGTTCGACAGCATGCCCGGCATCATCCCGCCCGGCAGGTGGTGCGCGTGCTCCGCCGGCAGTGCCTGGCCGCGCTTGGTCAACCAGCTGCGCATCATGTTGATCTCGTCGGCCTGCGACACCGAGATGCGCTGCCCCAGCCGCTTCATCTCGTCGCGCGACGTCCGTTCGGCAATGAGCGCGGTCATGTCGAGCGCCTGCGCGTGGTGGCCGATCATGCCCTGCATGAACGTCACGTCGGCGGGTGTGGCCTGTACCTTCGACAGATCGGTGGCCGCCTCGCGCGAGATCACCTTGTTGGCTTGCCCAGGCGCCCCGGGCTGGATGATCGACGTGCCGGCTTGGCCGGACGAGCGGCAGGCAGACGCTGCAAGGGCCAGGATGACAATCGAAGAAGTACGGCAGGACATGGCGTACTGCCAAGAATACACAGGATGACCGACGCAAACCACCACCGAGACGCCAGCACCGAGACGACTGGAGGGACGAGACGAGGCCCGGCGTGGCCGCGGCAGGATGCGAGGGATCCGGCGGCCGAGGAACACCGTCCGCTCCCCCACGACCAGATACTGGGTGGCCTGCCGCAACCGCGCGTCGAGCGTCATGCCACGGCGCCAAAGAGCCGGCCCACGAGCGCTGTCACGCCCATGGCGAGTGCGCCCCAGAACGCC
Organism: Acidobacteriota bacterium; assembly: GCA_031415235.1. Taxonomy (GTDB): domain Bacteria; phylum Acidobacteriota; class Vicinamibacteria; order Vicinamibacterales; family UBA2999; genus CADEFD01. The sequence continues at coordinate 4,124 of JANORI010000464.1, forward strand.
ACACGCACCGCGCCGCGCGCCAGCGGGGCGCCGCCCAACCGCGCCGCCACCGCGCCCAGTACGAGCAGCAGCGCCAGCGACAACCCAACGACGGCCAACGACACCTGTGCCAGGGGCAACAGCACGACGAGCACGAGTGGGGGCAACGCGCCGGCGGCAAACGCGGCGGCCGAAGATAGCGCGGCTTGAATCGGCCGCGCTCGCGTGATCTCCGAGAGGCCGAGTTCGTCGCGTGCGTGCGCACCGAGGGCGTCGTGCGCCGTGAGCTGATCCGCGACCTGCGCGGCCAGCCCGGGCGTGAGGCCGCGCGTCACGTAGATGGCGGCAAGCTCCGCGTGCTCCAGGGCGGGCGACGCCGCCAGCTCGGCACGCTCGCGCGTGAGGTCGGCCGATTCGGTATCGGCCTGCGAGCTGACCGACACGTACTCGCCTGCCGCCATCGACAATGCGCCGGCCACAAGGCCGGCCACAGCAGCCAGCAGCACCGGCTCGCGCGACGTCTGTGCCGCGGCCACGCCGACGATGAGGCTGCTCGTCGAAATGAGGCCGTCATTGGCGCCGAGCACGGCGGCGCGAATCCAGCCGATGTGCTCCGTGCGGTGCAGCTCGCGGTGCGGCATCACCGACGTGCCGCCTCGCACGCACTGCGGGTCATGGGAACATCCACGCTCCGCAGTGCGCCTGCCTGCATCCCCTCGATGCGCGCGAGCATTCGGCCATTGGCGAGCAGCCGATAGATCACCCGCTGCGGGAAGTCGTGCTGCAGGTTCTCGAAGGTGACCGCGCCGTCGGCGCTGCCGCCGGCGACAAACACCGTCTCGGTCTGGCCGGACGGAGCGGCGATGAAGGTCAGACGACCGTCGGCATTCACCCGCAGCTGCATGAACTCGTGCTCCACGGTGCGTCCGTTCTTCACCGTCCGGCCGACGCCGAACATCGTGCCCCCGGCCGGTGGCAACCAGTGCTCGCCGGAACCGACGTCCTTGCCGTCTGCGCTCCAGCAGCCTGCAAGCCATGCGATGGGCGCCAGCGGATCGGCGCCTTGCCCGAACGCGCTCCACGGGTTGCCGGCGACAAGTGCCACGACCACGAGCATGGTGGAGAGGTGCATGTCATCTGCTCCTTGCGGATGTTTCCTGGCCCGGCCGGTCACCGCGTCCCTCGCGGCGGCGTGCGGTCCGCGCCGAAGTACTTCTCGCTCCGGTAGCGCAACCAGACCCGCAATTCCTGGGGCACCTGCTCGCGCTCCGCCTGGCTCAGGCGATCGTAGAGCGCGAGGGCCTTGTCGCGCTCGCCCCGGCAGGCGCCATTCTTGTGCGCATCCCAGTAACTGCGCGCCAGCCGAATTCGCCGGCACACCTCTTTGATCAAGGACGGGCCGGTGAGGGCGGGCGAGCGGTCCGGTGTCTTCGCGGCCACGGCGGTAGGTCCAGCCTCACCCTACCACGACGCAGCCGAGCGTCCGGGCGGTCTGTCAGGCTGAGTCAACGCGGTCGGCATGCCCGGCCCAGTTGTCGTTGACGGCATACGCTTCGATCGGTTCCGCCACGAGTACGAGCCGAGCCGCCCGCCGAGACACCGCTCGACGACGACTCACTGCTCATGGCGCCTCGTGGCCCCCTGACTCGAGCGAAGAGAGCTCACTAATCGTGACCCAGTATCCGTCCGGATCCCGCAGCGAGAACTCCCTGTAAACTGCGTCTCGCCGCCCCAGACGTAAGCCAGCCAAGAGGTTGCCAGGCCGACGGCGACGATGGCGCCGACGCACAGTGCCAGGGCAGGGGCGAGTTGCCGGTCACATTCGGGAATCTGGTCGGATGGGTAACGCATCAGAAGGATGCCGTCGGCCTTCGATTACACTTTGCCCTCATGCCCACGCCCTCTCCCGCCGCCGGGCCGACGCTCACACGGGCCATTGGCCTCACGCAGGCCACGGCCCTGGTGGTGGGCACCATCATTGGCACGTCGATTTTCGTGCAACCGAGCGAGATCACCCGCGAGGTGCCGACCATTGCCGGCATCTTGGTCGCGTGGACGTTCGCCGGCGTGCTCACCTACCTGGGCGCCATCGTGTGCGCCGAGCTGGCATCGGCGTTCCCGCACACCGGCGGCGTCTACGTGTTCCTGCGCGAGGCCTTCTCTACGCGCGTGGCATTCATGTGGGGTTGGGCCAATTTCTGGAGCATCCACTCGGGCATCATCGCGGCCATCGCGATGGTGTGTGCGCGCTACGTCGCGTTCTTCGTCGATCTGAACCCGTTCCAGCAACAGCTCGTCGCCGCCGCGGTGATTGCCCTCATCTCGGGCCTCAACTACCTCGGCGTGCGCGCGGGCACCAACGTGCAAACCGTCATCACGGGCGCGAAGCTGGTGGCCATCGCCGTGCTGCTCGTGGCGGGCGTGGCCTACTCCGGCGCGGGTGGTGGCGACGCCTGGACGCTGACGCTGGCCGAGGTCACCGCGGTGCCGATGGACCGGATGCTGCTTGGGGTCGGAGCGGGCCTCTTCGCGTTTGGCTGCTGGCACATGGTCACGTACGCGGCCGGCGAGACCACCGACCCGGTACGCACGCTGCCCAAGGCGCTCACGATTGGCGTGTCCGTGGTCACCGTGTGCTACATCGCACTGAATGCCGTGTATCTGTACGTGCTGCCGCTCGACGCCGTACGGCAATCGCCGCGCATTGCGGCCGACGTGGCGCACGTGCTGGTGGGACAACGCGGCGCCTCCGCCGTGTCGGTACTGGTCATCCTGTCGGCCGTCGGCGCGCTCACTGGCATCGTGCTGGCGGGACCGCGCATGTACCTGTCGATGGCGCACGACGGCGCGATGCTCTCGTGGCTCGGTGCCGTACATCCCCGCTACCGCACGCCGCACCGCGCGATCGTGCTGCAGGCCATCTGGTCGTCGGTGCTCGTGCTCACCGGCAGCTATCCCACGCTCTTTGGCCGCGTCATCTACATGGAGTGGTTCTTCTTCGCGCTCATGACGGCCGGCGTGTTCGTGCTGCGCCAGCGTGCCTCGTACCAGCCGGCGTACCGCATGTGGGCCTATCCGGTGGCCCCGCTCGTGTTCATTCTGGCCTCGCTCGCAATTGTCGCGAACCAGCTGAGGTCCCAGCCCGCCGAAGCCCTCTTCGGTGCCGCCGTGGTCGCCACCGGCTGGCCCGTGGCGTTGTGGGTGACGCGGCGCAGAGCCTGACCGGTTGGCGCAGCAGAGGTCGTGTCGGCGCGGTCGACGCGGCCGACCATCCCGCGCTGCTCCCCCATGCGAGCCTTACGGGCGTCCGATGCGCGGGACGGACTGGCGGGGCGTCTCCGTGAGGCGATATCTGAGCACCACCTGCAATGGCGGTCCAACGTGGTCTTGGGAGCAATTCCACTCCGCGGCAGGACGTCCCGCCAAGGTGGAGCGAAGTTGAGCCGAGGGGAGATGCCGCGCCGGTCCGCCCCGCCGGTGTATGTCCTTGTGGTAGCCTTCGCGGCGTGATGGAAATCCTCGACGTCCACAATCACTACTACCCCCCCGAATACCTGGCCGAGCTGAAGAAAGGCCACAGCACCATCACCGTGGACGAAGACGCCGAGGGCAATCCCCGCGTCCACTATCCCGGCGACTACAACCTCGTCGTGAAGGGCCACCGCGATATCGACTACCGCCAGGATGTGCTCGACCAGCTCGGCATCGCCAAGCAGGTCATCACCTTCACCACGCCCGGCGTGCACGTCGAGGGTCCGGCGCTGGCCGCCGAGTGGGCGCGGCTCGTCAACAACTGCATGGGCAAGATCGTCAAGGAGCGCTCGCGGCACTTCTCGGCCCTGGCCACGCTGCCCCTGAATGACCCGGCCGGCTCGGTCGTGGAACTCGAGCGCGCCATGAAGGAACATGGACTGCCTGGCGCCATGCTCTTCAGCAACGTCAACGGCGTGCCGCTCGCCGACGAGCGCTACTTCCCGCTCTACCAGAAGGCGCATGAACTCGGCGCCGTGCTGCAGATTCATCCGGAATATCCGCTGGGCGTAGAGGCCATGAAGAAGTACTGGCTCATGCCCCTCGTGGGCTTCCTGATGGACACCACGCTCGCCACGGCGCACCTGGTGTTTGCGGGCGTGCCCGACCGCTACCCGAACATCACATGGGTACTGGGCCATCTCGGCGGCGCGATTCCCTACCTCGCCGAGCGCCTCGACCGCGGCTATGAGGCGTTTGCCGAGTGCCGCGTGAACATCTCGAAGCCGCCCACCGAGTACCTGAAGCACTTCTACTACGACACGGTGAACTTCGACGTCAATGCGCTCATGTGCGCCGTGCAGTTTGCCGGCGCCGACCACATCCTGGCCGGCAGCGACTACCCGCACCAGATCGGCAGCATCCAGAAGATGAAGGCGGCACTCACGAGCCTGCCGCTGCCCGACGACCAGAAAGCGCTGATCTTCGGCGGCAACACGAAGCGGGTCTACGGACTGTGACGACAACAATCCTTCGACATACGGTCGTGGCGGCGATGCTGCTCGCGATGCCCGCCAACGCCTTTGCGACCTGGTCAGTAATCGCGCTCGACGCACAGACCGGGCAGGTGATTATCGCCTCGGCCACGTGCGTCCGCCAGGCGGGCTTTCCCGCCCGTGCGCCACACGGCGCGCGCGACTTGATGGACGTGCAGGCCGTCATCGTGCCCGGGCTCGGCGTGGCCGCGTGTCAGGCCGGCGTGGACAACACGCGCAAGAACCAGATGCTGGTCTACAACGAGATCAGGAAGGGCACGCCGCCCGCCACGA
>JANORI010000465.1:0-1677 GCA_031415235.1 Acidobacteriota bacterium
GAGTAGCGCGAGTCGGTGAGCGCGAAGCCGTCGCGCCGACGAAGCGTCTCGTCCGGACCGGCAAGCACGTGCGGCCCCGCCGGCGAGCGCCGGATCACGTGCACGAGGTGCTCGTAGTCGAGCGTCTCGGGGAAGCGGAACACGACCCAGTCCTTCATGGCGGGCGCGTGCACATGCGCGGCGCACCACCGGCGCAATGACTCGATCTCCACGGCCACGACCGTCTTCGTCGCCTCGTCGTTTGCGACGCGCGCGGTCTCTTCGCGATCGAGGAGGGCGCAGCCAGCCCTGGCGACCAGCAGCTCGCGCGCACCCGGGTCGGTCGCGCCGCGGGTCAGCGCATCGACAGCGGCGTGATCGTCCGCACTGGCATGAACGGCCACGCCTCCCTTGAGCAGCGGCAGTGCCCGGCGCCGTACGAAATCGATCTTGAAGCGAAAGAGGTCATCGTAGGCTCGGGTGGCAGCCACCAGCGCGTCGGTGTCTGGGCCGACGGCAAAGAGTCGGGCCACGAACCGGCTGACGTGCGGCGCCATGGCCACCAGCAGGTTGGAGTGTTCGGTCGGACTGAGGCCCGTGCTGGCTGGCTGGGCGGTCCACCGCTCCCACAAGGCGGGCTCGCTGGCCAGGACCTCAGCGGCAAACAGGCGGTAGAGGTCGGCAAGCCGTGCGGGCTCATGCAGATCGGCAAAGGTGAACCCGGGAATTCCGAGCGGTTCGACGGCCGACGGCGTGACACTCATAGGCTAGCAGCGCTTCACAAAGGCAGTTCTTCACGGTACATCCCCGTTCCGCGTGAGTCAAACGAGCGTTCAAAAAACCGGACGCGGCGCCACTGGCTCGAGCTGGCGACGCAGTACGCGTCACCAGCTATGAAAATTTGCCCTCGCTTTCGTTGTTCCGGAGGCCCGGCTCCGGAACGTCTCATCCCATACGAACCAGAAGTTCACCGAAAAACGGTGATTCCTGGCCGGGGCATGCGTCTTGCTCACAGGTGGCAGGGCGCAAGCACGCGCGATGACAGAACTGTGTGCCGATTCGAGACGAGGGAGTTCCGATATGAGCATGATGCGACTCGTGAAGTCGGCGGCCGCGGCGGCCGTCATGATGATGACGTTGCTGTCGGGCGAGGCCCGTGCCGCTACGCTGGCCGACCAGGCCGTCGCTGACAACCCGTTGGCGTCGAGTGCGTCGAGCTTGATCGCTGTCGAAGGTAAAGGCGTGATCACCGCCATCACGGGCAGCTGCCCCGCGGTCGTGCTAACGATTTCCGGAATTCCCGTCACCGTCGATGCATCCACCGTGTTCGCGGTCGGTCAGAGCTGCGGCCAGCTGGCCACCAATCAGCGGGTCGAGGTGCGGGGCGTGTTGACCGTGACCGGCACCACGCTGTCGGTCGTGGCCAAGATGATCGACATCGAAGACGGTAATGAGGGCGAAGGCGAAGGCCGGGTCACGGCGTTGACCGGCACCTGCCCCAACATCACGCTCACGGTGGACGGGATCACGGTGAAGGCCGACGCGCTGACGAAGTACGTGCCGGCCGGACGCGGCGCCGCCTGCAACCTGATCAAGGTGGGCACCAAGGTGAAGGTGAAGGCCGTGCCGGCGCAGGGCGGCGGATTCCGCGCCCGCCTCATCGAGATCAAGGGCCAGCGCCACTTCGGCGAAGGCGAG
>JANORI010000466.1:0-9804 GCA_031415235.1 Acidobacteriota bacterium
CTGTTCCTGGTAGGCAATGACGCCGTAGGTATCGGCCAGGATCGGCTCGAGCGCCGCGAGGTCGTACTTCACCTCGGTCTTGCCCTGCTTGCGCGCGACGTAGTCGTCGACCATGCCGCTCTTGAGCGGGCCCGGCCGGTACAGCGCGTTCAGCGCGATGAGATCGTCGAGCCTTTGCGGCTTGCTCTTGCGCAGGAGCTCGCGCATGCCCGAGCTCTCGAACTGGAAGATGCCGTAGGTCTGGCCCTCGCAGAACACCTGGTAGGTCGCCGCGTCGTCGAGCGGCACGGTGTCGATGTCGAGCACGACGCCTTCGGTGCGGGTGATCTCGGCGAGCGCGTCCTGGATGAGCGTGAGCGTGCTCAGGCCCAGGAAGTCCATCTTCAGCAGGCCGACGCGCTCGACCTCCTTCATGGCCCACTGGGTCGTGATTTCGTCGCGGCTGCTCTTGAAGAGCGGCGCGTAGTCGGTGATGGGCCCCGGGGCGATCACGACGCCCGCCGCGTGCACGCCGGCGTTGCGCGCCATGCCCTCGAGACGCTGGCCCATGTCGAGTACGTCGCGCACACGGGGGTCCTTGTCGCGCATGTCGCGCAGCACGGGATTCTCGGCGAGCGCCTTGGCGAGCGTCATGTCGAGGGCCGCCGGGATCTGCTTGGCAATGCGATCGACGTCGGCATAGGCCAGGTCCAGCACGCGGCCCACGTCGCGGATGACGGCCTTGGCCTTCATGGTGCCGAAGGTGATGATCTGCGAGACGTTCTCGCGGCCGTACTTCCGCGTGACGTACTCGATGACTTCGCCACGGCGCCGCTCGCAGAAGTCCACGTCGATGTCGGGCATCGACACCCGCTCGGGATTCAGGAAGCGCTCGAACAGCAGGTCGTAGTCGATCGGATCGACATCGGTGATGCGCAGGCAGTACGCCACCAGGCTGCCGGCGGCCGAGCCGCGCCCCGGGCCCACCGGGATGCCCTGCTCGCGCGCGTACCGGATGAAGTCCCAGACGATCATGAAGTACCCGGTGTACCCCATGCGCTTGATCATCGCGATCTCGTAGTCGAGGCGCGTGGCGTATTCGTCGAGCCCGTGGCGCAGCGTGCCGTCGGCGTCACGCTGGCGCAAGCGGGTCAGGCGTTCGGCAAAGCCGAGACGCGAGACGTGCTCGAAGTAGTCGTCGAGCGTGTAGCCCTCGGGCACCTCGAACTTCGGCACGTGCAGCGTGCCCGACGGAATCGTGACGTTACAGCGCTCGGCGATAGCCAGCGTGTTCCTCATGGCCTCCGGGAAGTCGCCGAACACCTCGGCCATCTGGGTGGCGGTCTTCAGGAAGAACTGGTCGCCGTGGTATTTCAGGCGCTTCTCGTCGTGTACCGACTTGCCCGTGCCGATGCACAGCAGCAGGTCGTGCGGCTTCGAGTCGCGCTGGTGCAGGTAGTGCACGTCGTTGGTGCACACCAGCGGCAGGCCGAGATCGCGGGCGATCGGCTGCAGGCCCGTGTTGACGATGCGCTGTTCCTCGATGCCTTGGTACTGCATCTCGAGGAAGAAGTTCCCGGCGCCGAGGATGTCGCGATACGCGGCGGCTGCGGCCATGGCGCGCCTGGCGTGTTCGGTGCGGATCTCGCTGGCGACCTCGCCCTTGAGGCAACTGCTGAGGCCGATGAGCCCTTCGCTATGCGCCGCCAGTAGCGCTTTGTCGATGCGCGGCTTGTAGTAGAAGCCTTCGGTGTAGCCCGACGACACGAGCGCAATCAGGTTCTTGAAGCCGGTCGCGTTCTCGGCGAGCAGCACCAGGTGGTTCGCCGTCTCGCCCGGCGTGCCGGACTTGTCACGCCGATCGCCCGGCGCGACGTAGACCTCGCAGCCGAGGATCGGATTGATCCCGCGTTTGCGCGCCGCGTCGTGGAACATCACCGCCGAGAACATGTTGCCGTGTTCGGTCACCGCCAACGCCGGCATGTTCAGCGCGGCGGCCTGATCGAGCAACTCGTCGATGCGGCACGCGCCGTCGAGCAGCGAGTACTCGGTGTGGCAGTGAAGGTGGACGAAATCGTTCATGGGCCAGCTGACTCTCGCCTAGCCGCTAGTCCCGAGCTGCTAGCCGCTGTTCGTGATTCGATCCTACTCCCACTCGATGGTGCTCGGGGGCTTCGAGCTGATGTCGTAGGTGACGCGGTTGATGCCGCGCACTTCGTTGGTGATCCGTCGCGACACGGCCTTGAGCAGGCCGTACGGCAGCTCGGCCCAGTCGGCGGTCATGAAATCGGTGGTGTGCACCGCGCGCAGGGCGACGACGTAGTCATAGGTGCGGCCATCGCCCATCACGCCGACGCTCTTCACCGGCAGGAAGACGGCGAAGGCCTGACTGGTGAGGTCGTACCAGTTCTTGCCCGTCGCCTCATCGCGCCACCGCCGTAGCTCCTCGATGAAGATGGCGTCGGCCCGCCGCAGCAGGTCGGCGTACTCGCGTCGCACTTCGCCGAGGATGCGGACGCCGAGCCCCGGGCCGGGGAACGGATGCCGGTGGACCATCTCGGCAGGCAGGCCAAGCGCCAGGCCCAGCTCGCGCACTTCGTCCTTGAAGAGGTCGCGCAGCGGCTCGAGCAGCTTCAGCCCCAGCTCGGCCGGCAGGCCGCCCACGTTGTGGTGGCTCTTGATGCTGACGGCCTTCTTCGTCTTCGCGCCGCCGGATTCGATCACGTCCGGGTAGATCGTGCCCTGCGCAAGGAACGTCGCGCCGTTGTGCCCGCCATCGCCGGCCCTGAGCTTCTCCGCTTCGGCCCTGAACACCTCGACGAACTCGCGGCCGATGATTTTGCGCTTCTGCTCCGGGTCGGTGACACCGGCCAGCTGACCGAGGAATTGCACGCTGGCATCGACGTGGATCACGCGTGCGTGCAGGCGCCCGGCGAACATCTCCATGACCAGGCGGCCTTCGTCCTGTCGCAGCAGGCCATGGTCGACGAACACGCAGGTGAGCTGGTCGCCGATGGCTCGGTGGATGAGCGCCGCGGCGACGCTCGAGTCGACGCCACCCGACAAGCCCAGGATGACCTCTTCGTCGCCGACCTGCCGGCGAATCGCCGCCACGGCCCCGGTGATGTGGTCGCGCATGACCCAGTCGGGCGTCGCTCCGCAGATGCCGACGACGAAGCGCTCGAGGATCGCCCCACCCTGTCGCGTGTGTGTGACCTCGGGATGGAACTGGACCCCGTAGAAGCGGCGCGCGTCGTCGGCCATGCCGGCGATCGGGCAACTCGACGTGGAGGCCATCAGCGAGAAGCCGGGCGGCAGCGCCGTGACCTTGTCGCCGTGGCTCATCCACACGCCCAACCAGCCGTCGCCGGAGTCGTTTCGGAAGTCTTCGATGCCGTCGAGCAGGGCCGAGTGGCCGTGGGCGCGCAGCTCGGCGTAGCCGAACTCGCGGTGGATGCTGGATTCGACCTGCCCGCCCTGCTGCACCGCCATCGTGAACATGCCGTAGCAGATGCCGAGCACCGGGACGCCGAGTTCGAAGACCGCCTGCGGCGCCCGCAGGCCCTGCGCCTCGTACGTGCTGGCGTGGCTCCCTGAGAGAATGACGCCCTTGACGGCGTGCTCGCGGGCGTAGGCCCGCACCCAGTCGTCACTGACGTCGAAGGCGTGAACCTCGCTGTAGACGTGCGCCTCGCGCACGCGCCGAGCGATGAGCTGGGTGACCTGCGATCCGAAATCGAGGACGAGGATGGTTTGGTGTGCCACAAGTGATGACGGAAGCCGCGCGAGGACGCGCCCCCCGGGGTGGAGGGAGCGGCTATTATAACGGGGTGCGCCGCTTGCGAAGCCCCAGGTCTTGTGGTGCGGCACTGCTGTGCGTGGTCCTGCTGGTGGCATGGCCCTGGTCACCCGGGGCTCGAGCGCAGCCCGGCGCGGCTGCGCCTGAGCGGGCCGCGCCGGCTGCCCCGTCCGCTCGGAGCGAGTTGTCACTGCTCACGGGCGGAGCGCTCGATTTGCGGTGGACCACGCCAGTGTCAGGTGTGCTGGCCGCATCGCCCGCCTTCGACCCTCAGACGGCTTACGCCGCCACGCGCGACGGCATGCTCGTGGCCTGGGATCTCGAGACCGGCCGTGCCCGTTGGCAGACGGCCGTCGATACTTCCCTGCCCGTTGCTGTAGGTGGCGACCTGGTGTTTGTCGTGGTGCCGGGCGGCGTCCGTGCCCTGCGGGCGGATACCGGTGCGGCGGCTTGGCAGCGCACGTTGCCCGGCACGGTGGCAGCCCCGCCCTATTGGGACACCGGCTGGCTGATCCTGTCGCTTGCGGGGGGCGACCTGGCCGCGTTTCGGGCCGTCGATGGCGAGCCGCTATGGCGCAGTCCGCTTGGGTCGGTGGCGCACGTGCCGCCGGCGCCCGCGCTCGACAACCTCTACCTGGGCCTCGAGGACGGGCGGACCGTTGCTCTGGCGCTGGCGTCGGGCCGCACCGTGTGGGCGCGCGAATTGGGCGGCGTGGCCACGGGGCTGACCGCGCTCGACGATCAGCTCATCGTCGGCACGACTTCCGGCGCGCTCTACAGCGTCGATCTGGCCCGCGGCCGCACCCGCTGGCGCTGGCGCACCGGCGCTCCTGTCGTCGCCTCGGCCGTGGCCGATGGCAAGCGCATCTACGTGACGGCCTACGACCACATTCTGAGGGCCCTGGACCGCCGTTCGGGCAACCTGCGCTGGCGCCGCGCACTTCCCCATCGCCCCGCCGGCTCGCCGGTGCTCGTCGGCGACATGGTGCTCGTGCCGACACTCTCGACGGAGCTGGCGGCCTACCTCGCGGCGACCGGCGCGCCGGCGCTGGCGGTGGCGAGCGCGACCGAAGTGACCGGCAGCACCCACATCCGCGTGGGCGGACCGCCTACCGGCATTCGGCTCGTGGCCGTGTCGGTGGAAGGCCAGCTGTTGGCGTTTGCGCCGCGCGTGGAGCCGGCCCCATCGGCCCTTGGCGATCTACCCGGCACGGCCGTGACCGAGCCGCGGCCGGCTCAGGCGTCCGTGCCGCCCCCGGCGACCCCGCCTCCGGACAGGCGGTAGAGCCGCAAGTAGGCGACCAGGGCGGTGAGGCCGAGGAACTGGAACAGGAAGCCTCGCACCAGCCATGCGCCGACTTGAAGGGGCAACGCGGCCAGCCCAACAAATGGCACGAAGGCAATGAGGCCGAGCGCGGCCGTGGCCAGGAGCGACGCCGCCGTCCCCAGGGCCACCAGCGTGGACGCTACCGCGAACACGATGCCGATCTCACGCGGCTGACGGAACAGGAACGCCGACACCCGCGCCAGCCCCGCCCAGACATCGCAGTCGTCTACGGCAATCACGATCTGGGTGAGCAGGTACAGCAGGTTCACGAGCGTCACTGCGCTGACGACGGCTGCCGTGATTCCAGCCACGCGCGCGGCATCCCACGCGGCGCCAGACCCGCCCTGGGTAAATGCCACGCCAGCCAGCGCCAATACCCCGGCATACGCGGCAAACAGCCCGCAGCCAAGCCGGATGAAGCGTCCAAAGAGTCCCTGCGCGCCCGTCATGGCCCGTTCGAGCGAGAAGCGCGAGGCGGCGCGCACCGCCGCCAGATGCAGTGGCGGATGTTCGAGCGGCCCCGCCTCGCGCTCCGCGGCGGCGAGCACGGCGATCGAGGCGCCCTTGACAAACGCCATGAAGAGCGACCCGCCCAGCAGCACAACGACGACCGCGATCAGGAAGGCCGAGAGTGCCAGGGGATGTGCGAGCAGTGCAGCGGCGACCGCCGGCACTGCCCGTCGCACGCCTTGCGCCAAGAGCGTCTGGGGATCGAGTCCGGAAGTAAGCACCACCAGCGCGGCGCCGCCGACGACGGGCACGGCCAGGAGCGCCGTGAACACGGCGTCAGCGATGAATTGCACCAGCACGACGTGCCAGTTCGCCGCCGTGATGAGGGCACCGCGCTTCAGCGCCAGCTTGGGGGAAGCGGGGAGCGCCATCACTCGGGGATGCGCCACTATACCACCCGCGTCCGGGCGGCTCCGGGTGGGATGCAGCTTGTGTGCGCGCGGAGCAGCCTGCAAGAATGGGCGTCGACACATGACCTGTCCACCGCCGGTCGCTCGCGGTCTCACACGCGTCAGCACGGGCATGCTTGCCGTCCTCGTGGGGGTGGCCGGGGCGGGATGGCTGCTGGCGCGAACCGCGATCGGCGCCACGCCGCAGGCCACGCGGGGGCTGGTCGAAGACGAGCTTCGCGCGAGACTCGCTGGCGAGGAACGGTCGCTCGATCGCGCCGTGGGTCCCTTCGCGTCAGACGGCGCCACCGTCGAAGCCGCGGCCGAAGGCGCCGCGGACGCGGTGACTCGCCTGTTTGGCGAGGTCGCCGCGAAGCCCCGCGAACTCGGGCCGTCGATTGCCGCCGTCACGGTGTACGGCGCCGAGGGCACGCCGCTTGCCTGGACGGGCCGTCCGGCGTCGCTGCCCTTGGCCCGCGTCCTGGGACCGGCGGCGGCGTTTCTCGTCTCCACCCCGCTCGGGTTGCGGCTCGCGAGACTCGAGCCCATCTTCCAGACTGCCGGCGGCGGACGCCGCGTCGGCTCGGTGGTGGCCGAGGCTGCGCTTTCCAGGTCGGGTACCACCCCTGGAGTACCGGCGAGTCCCGTGCGTATTGCTGGCAATCTGGCTCCGGCGCTCTTCGGGCCGGTGGAGCCGCACGCCGGCGATCTCACCGCTTTCGACGTGCTGGCGGGCGACGGGCACCCACTGGGGACGGCGCGGGTGTCGGCCCGGGACATCGACGCCGCACGCGCGCGGTGGTGGGGGCGGGTCGCAGGTCTGCTGTGGGCGGGCGTGGCGGCGTGGCTTGTGCTGCTGTGGGGACCGCTCGCCGACTGGCGCGACGCCGTCCGCACCTCGCGGCCCTTTCTGATCTTGACGGCCGCCACGGCCGCCGCGGGCGTGGCGGCCTGGGCCAGCGCGTCGCGGGCGCTCGAGGCGGCCGGGCTTGGCGACGTGGTCGGCTATCGCCTGTTGACGGCGGCCCTGCTCGCGACGAGCCTGAGCGCCCTGACGCTCGCCAGCGCCGAGCGCTGGCGCGCGGCCCGGAGCGCGCGTGCCCGCGCCTTCGGTGCGCGGCCGCGGTCGTCGCTGGTCCAGCTGTGTGCGTCGCTCGCGATTGGCAGCGCGCTCGGCGCTCTGGCGGCGCGCCACGACCTCATCGTGGGTGCGGTCATGCCCGGTGCGGCGCTTGATGCCGCGCGGGTGGCGCTCACGGCGTTCGACCCGGCCCGCCTGGCGTCGGCGGCCAGTCTGATGCTGTTTCACGCCGCCGGCCTCGTCGTGCTGCTGACGCTGGCCCGCACGGTCACGCACGCCCTCTCTGGTCGCACGCGCCAGCCGCACCGCGTGACGCGCGCGGTCTTGATCGCCGCGGCGGCCGCGGTGAGCGCGTGGTGGTGGAGTCCGGCGTCGACGGCTTTCGCAACCGCTCTGCCGATTGTGGTGGCGGGCCTCGTCATGGGCGCGGCCGCGGGACGCGCGCGCCGCACCCTGCGGCACGGATCCCAGCCCGCCCGCCTGCTGGTGCTGTTTTGCGCGCTGGCCCTGCCCTCCCTCTCGGCCTATCCCTCGCTGGCCGCGCGCGCCGCGCGCGGCCAGCAGGACACGATCGAGCACGACCTGGCTCAGCAGGTCGCCAGTCAGCGCGCGAGCCTGCAGCTGTTTCTGCGCGAGGCCCTCGTCGAGATCGACGCGGCCCCGGGGCTCGCAGGTCTCATCGGTGCCACCGAGTCGGTGACCGTCGGCCAGGGTGTCCCGGCCGACGCGGCGTTCTATGCCTGGTCGCAGACGTCGCTGTCGAGACGACGGCTGACCTCCTCGGTCGAACTCTACGACCCGGCGGGTCGCGTGGGGAGCCGCTTTGCGCTGAACCTGCCCGAGAGCGCCGCCGGTCAGGCGTGGCAAGAGACGTCGTGCGGCTGGGAGCTCTTCGAGGAAGTGTCGCCCTTCTTCGCCGAGGAACGGCGGCTGTTGCACGCGGGCCGCGCGGTCTGCGTGAACGGCCGCAGGGTCGGCTCGATCGTGGTGCACGTGGTCCTGGACTACGGCAACCTGCCGTTCCTGGCGGCGCAGAATCCCTATGTGGGGTTGCTGCAGGCTACGGCCGACGGGGCCGACGCCGCGGATCAGGATGACGTCGCGTTTGTCGTCTACGGCTGGAGCCGGCGTCCGCTCTTCGTGTCGGGTGGCGAGGCGTGGCCGCTCTCCGACGCGCTCTTCACCACACTCGCGGCGTCGCGCGAGCCGTTCTGGGCCACGATCGAGGACCGGGGTCTGGTATCGGACGTCTACCTGCTGAACGACCGCGGCGCCATCTACGCGATTGGCCATCCCCGCACGTCGCTACTGGCACACTGGGCCAGTGTCGCAGAACTCGTGGCCCTGGCCGCGCTCACGTTTGGTGGGCTGCTTGCGGCCGTGACCCTGGCGTCACTCGTGGGCGCGCGCGCGCCGGTGTCGGGCCGCGCCCTGCTTCGCGACGTGCGCGCCAGTTTCTACCGCACGTTGTTTCTGGCGTTCGTGGCCGCCGTGGTCGTGCCGGTCGTGGCGCTGGCCCTGGTCACGCGCGCCTACATGACCGCGTCGCTCTACGAAGACATCGAACGCGAAGCCACCCGCACGGTACTGTCGGCGAGTCGCGTCGTCGAGGATTTCGCCACGATCGAATCGCGTGGCGCCACCAACCTGCCAGCGCTCGACGACAGTCTGCTCGTGTGGCTCAGCCGCGTCATCGGCGAGGACATCAACGTGTTTGCCGGCACGGATCTGCTGGCCTCGAGTGAGCGCAACCTGTTTGCCTCGGGCCTGCTGCCCACCCGCACGCCCGGAGACATCTACCGTGCGCTCATGCTCGAGGGCCGGCCCACCTACATCGCCCGCGACACCGTTGGCACCTACGAGTATCTCGTGGCCTCGGCGCCAGTGCGCGTGGACGACCAACAGGCGATTGTGAGCGTGCCGCTCACCTTGCGGCAGCGCGGCATCGAGCGGCAGGTCGATGAGCTCGATCGCCGAGTACTGCTCGCGGCGATTGCCTTCATCCTGCTCGGTTCGGCCGTTGGGTACTGGGCTGCGGAACGAATCTCGGATCCAGTGAGCCGCCTCACGCGCGCGACCCGCCGCCTGGCAGCCGGCGATCTCGACGCCCGCGTGCTCGTCCGCACGAGCGACGAGCTCGGCCGGCTGGTCGAGGCGTTCAACGGCATGGCCGACGACTTGCAGCGGCAACGTGGTCAGCTGGAACGCACGAACCGCCTCGAGGCCTGGGCCGAGATGGCGCGACAGGTGGCGCACGACATCAAGAATCCACTCACGCCGATTCAGCTCAATGCCGAGCATCTGCGGCGCGTGCATGTCGATCGCGGACGGCCGCTCGGTGCGCTCGTGGACGATTGCGTCAGCAACATCCTGCTGCAGGTGCGCCTGCTGCGGCAGCTGGCCTCGGAGTTCTCGAGCTTCGCCAGCACACCCGCACCCAGGCCCGCGGCCATGCCGCTGGCTCCGCTCCTCGACGAGATCCTCCAGCCCTATGTCACGGCCCTCGCTGGCCGCATCGGAATCACGCACGAGGTGGAGGGCGGGGACGTGACGCTGCTGGTGGACCGCGTGTTGCTGGCGCGCGCGCTGACCAACGTGATCGAGAACGCGTTGCACGCCATGCCGGATACCGGCCACCTGGCGGTGCGGGCTGCGCCCGCCGAGGCCGGCACCGTGCGGATCGACGTCACCGATTCGGGCGTCGGCATGGACGCTGAGG
>JANORI010000467.1:0-9126 GCA_031415235.1 Acidobacteriota bacterium
AGTAGTAGCTTTGATCGGTCACGCCGACGACGTGTTCGCCTCACTGCTCCCTGGACGCCACGTCACGTCGATGGCCCAGCCGAGGTCGAAGCGCGTGCCGTCCCACGGCTTTGGCGGCTCAACGGGGACTACTGCTGTGACGTCCCGCTCGCCTGGCGACGGCGCGGCTTCCAAGCGATCTCCTTCTGGGCGCCGGAACACGAACGCCCCACCTTCCCCTGCTGCCACGCGGAAGCCACCTTCGTGCACCGCGCGATGATGGCGCCGGCAGAGCAGCACCAGGTTCCCGAGGCTCGTGACGCCGCCATCCGTCCAGCCGGGGCCCCCGGCGCGCGTGGTTTGCGCGCTGGGGTGGAGTGCTCCAAGTGATGTGCATCGCACCGGCGTGAGGTGCACCCGGGGAAGCGGCACCCTCGGTCGCGTGCGTCAAGAGCGCGGCGGATTGCTGACGGAACCGCGCGGGTGCGTCGGCCCACGTCCAACATCTCGCCACCCGGACCGTGCCGCAGCCGCATCGTGACCACTGCCGCGTCGCAGGAAATGCGTCGCGACGTTTCCGCGGAAACGTGGAGCGCGCCGTGGTCCACTTCGATGACGCCGTTGGTGATGCTGACGCTCGGGCCTTCCTGAGAGAGGTCCCGTTCGGTCGCTGCGTCCACGTGCACTACCACCTGATAGCGGTCCCCGGCGGCGCCTCGGTCGAGGTCGGCTGACAGCGCGCACTCGGCCAGCAGGCCCAGAGCGTCAGCGCGGCGCTGGGCGGGCGTTACGTCCTCGGTCAGGCTGTTGCCGGTAGACACGGGACGAGCCTCGCGGAACAACCGGTCGGCTGCGGCCTCCAGCGCGCGCTGCACCAGGGCGCCCACCTCGGGCGTGAGCCGGCCGCGAATGACGACCATGCCGTCGTCGTCCACCCACGTGGCGAGCTCGCGCTTCAGGAACCGCCGCTCGTCGTCGCGCCCCTCGGCCGCGCGGTCCACCCGGCGCCAGGCGCGCACGAAGCGCTCGACCTGCGCCGCCGTGCCGGCAAGCGCCACGTTCAGCAGCGCCGACTCGTTCTCGGACGTGGCGACGCGCGTGAGCGCCCGCACCTTCGCGTAGGAAAGCTGCCCGTATTCCATGTGCCACGAAATCCGCGGAAGTGCCGAGAACGCCCGGGCCACGCGTACCTTCTCGCGAGAGGCGCCGAGGTCGAACGAGGTGCGCCAGGCCGGGGGGGCCCGACGCGCGGACTATGCGCGTTGGGGTGGAGTGGAGCCAATGTGCGCACGACAAGAAGGCGTTGTTCCAGCCCTTCCGCGCGTCGAACTCGCGGAGCAGCACCAGCAGTTGTTAAGTGGCCGCGTGCAGGCCGGCCGCGAGCGAGGCGATGGTCTCGCCAAGTTCGTGTGTGTCCGACGGCAGAACCTGTGCGCCTGGCGGCGGAAATGGAACGAGTGGGGTGGGTGAGTCGACGAGGTCGATGGTGCGCATGCGCCCATCCTCGCATGGCAGTTTTTGCCGCTCGAGGATCGCGCTGTTCAGGCGATCGAGGCCCGCGACACTAAAAACGGTGGCGCAGCGCTCGATCGTCGCTTGTGCGGGCGCGTGAGGCGCGTGAATGGGCCCTCGCGGCGCTGGGGACTTGCGGGCGGTCCGCTTCCAAAACCTGTCAAGCAAGAAGATCGTGCCAACCGCGTGGGGAGACACTCATCGCGTACGCGCAACAGGCGCAGCGGCGACGTCGCCGGTCAAGGCCCCCACGCCCTGCGTGACGTCAACGCGGCACCGCCCACGTGTCCTTCTTCATCCACACATCCCACGTCACCTGCCCAATCTCCTCGTCGTCGAACGCGTGTCCAGCCGCCTTCAACGCCACCTTGATCTGCCCGTGGTGATAGCCCTCGTGCCACACGAAATGCTGCAGCAGCAGCACCGGATGGTCGTAGTGCTGGTCCATCTGCAGCCCGGCCAGCAGCCGTCCGCGCACGGCATCGCGCACCGCGTCCGCGCTCTCGTTCAGCATCGCCACGATGCGATCGCGATCGCGTTCACCGCGCCACTCGCCCATGGGCACCACGGCGCCCACTTCCGGCGCCGTCTCGTGCACGAACACCATCCGGCAGTAGTGCATGTGCATGATGAGCTGCGCCACCGTGGGGCTGGCGTCGGTGGCGCGCAGGTCCATGGTGTCCTCCGGCAACGCCCGCAGCAGGTTCACCAGGATGAGGTTGTTGCGGCGCCACGAGTCGAGCAGCGCGTCGAGAAGTGTCTCGGCGGACGGCAGAGAAGGTGGCGAGGCCATGCAGTGAGCATATGGCAGGTGGCGGCACACGCGGAATCGCCGAGGCCACATTCCGCCCGCTGCGCCCTGAGTGGGCTAGAATCTGCGCTCCATGCGCATCTGGATGGCTCGTGCCTTCGTCCTCGGCATCCTCGCCGTGGCCGCCTACGGCTTCTGGCAGCGTACCCCTCAGGATGTCGTGAACGCGGTGCGGTCGGGCAACGTGGAGGCGCTGAATGCGGCGCTGCGGCGCGACCCCGCTAACGTGCTCCGCACTGGGTCGACGCGGCGCTCGCGATGTTCGGGCGCGTGTTCGGCGGCGCAACCGCCTATCCAACAGCAACCGGGGTGTGGCGGGATGATGTGAACAAAGGCGCGCTCGTCAAGGACGAGCCAGTCGTCATCCATTGCTACACGACGCCTGAGGACGTGCAGGATGCGAGCAACCTGGCGGTGCTCGCCGCGTTCTGCCGGCAGATGGGACGCGAGTGCCGGCAAGGCGAGATTGGGTTGGTCATCGGCGACGAGTACTTCGCGATCCGCGACTTTAGCGAACGCCCGCAACGGAGGTCCAGCGTATGAAGCCCCGACTCGATATGAACAGGATCGCCCGAGGGCTCCGCGCCCAGCGTCGCGGTAAAGTGTCGGCGACGGCCGGGTACTTCGGCGCCGTGCAACTGTTGGCGGATATCGACACCCGGTTCCGCGTGCCTGCACGTGGTGGGCGCGCCACCGATCCCGACTGGACCGAGCGCCGTCTCGTCCCGTTGGCGCCTTGCACGCTCCAACGCCTGGAAGCCATCACGGCCAGGGTTCGCTCACGCAACGGCGTGAGCATCCAACCCATGCAGCTTGCCGCGCTGTTGCTCGAGAGGTCGGCCGAACGGCTCAGCACTGACGAGGCAGAGGAGCTCGTCGACACCCAGCGGCGAGCCAGCCGATAGATCTGGGCGCAGCTCCGACGACTCTGTTCGCACTGGAGGCGTTCACCCAATGGATGGCCAGTCCGCCAAGACGTTCGGTATTCGTTTACCGCCCCTGAGGGCTGCGTGAGCGTGTCGGTGGAGACGCCTGACACAGACGGTGTGGCACGTCGCGCACGAGGGGATAGACGAAGACGCGTTTCGGTGCGGCGCCGTGTGCGGCATGATGGCGATCCATGCGGCCGCGGCCTTGCGTGTGCCGAGGCACTGCCAGTTGGCGGCGCGATAGCACGTGCCCGCGAAGCGGTGGGCATCGACGAAGGTTTCGAGGAGGAGTGGCCGGGTGCCGTAGGCCGCCTCCCAGTCGTCAGGCAGCTGGCGGGCCGCGCGCGCGAGAATCGCGCTGGCCAGGAGCGGCACCTGCACCCAGGGCAGGATCAGGAACCGGCTGTTATTGACCACGCGGGGCAGGTGGGCGGCCCGCTGCGGATCGGTCCAGCCAATCCAGCGATCCCGCGCGGCCAGCTTCCAGGCGGCGCTCGTCCAGAGCAAACACGCCACGAGGGAGGAGGGCGCGGGGCCCGCGTGGACACAGTACCGGAGCTGCGCGCCGACCGGTACGCGGAAGCGCAGATAGTGATAGCGATCGATCAGCTCGGTCCAGCGGGTACGGTCGCCGGCGGTCGTCACCACGGTGAGTCGAAGCGGGGCGAGGTCGCGCACGCGGCCCGTGATCGGGGCGGGCGCGTCACTGGCGGTGGTCCAGACGATGCGCCGCGGGCCCTGCGGGCCGGTCGCGCGGAGCGGGGGCAGCGCGACGAGCCCGCCGTCGTGGAGGCGCGCGAGCCACTGTCGACATTCGTGCGTTTTCAAGCGGCCGGTGGGGCGGGTCCAGTCGAGCAGCTCGCAGACGGTGCGGGCGACGGCCTGCGGGAACCGGGCCGCCCCGCGACGCGCCAGCCCGTCTCATCGAGCCAGGCGACCAGACTCGTGCGCGTGGCGTGCACGAGCCGGTCATACGTCGGCGCGGCCTTCTCGCCCAGCCGCAACACGGCTCGGCAGATCCCGCTGCGACTCACCTGTAGCCCATAGCCTTGGCGCAACACCTCGGCGACGTCGGCATGGACGAGCCCAGCTCCTTGGTCATCTGCGCCGCCAACGCGATCGCCTCGGGCCCCACCTGGACGTGCGCGGCGCCGAGCGCATCGGCGGTCTGCAGGGGATGCCGGCCTTGCACGTGCCGGCCGCAGTCCCCGCACCGCCCGACCGCCACGTCGAACCGCCGGACGATCGTCTGGCGCACGAGGTCTTCGTGAAACTGCGGGCGCGTGGCCGTGCGGCGCACCGCGCCCCCGCAGTGGCGGCACGTCGGCGGCACGGGCACCCGAATCTGCTCGTCGACCCGGGCGGGCACGGGGCGGCTGGCGCGCACGCCGTACTGGGCGCCGGCCTTGCGGCCGGGTGGCTGCGGATTCGCCTTCGGCGTGTTTCGGGAGAAAGGCGCCGCCTGGCGCTTGCCGCCGCGTTCCGCCTCGTCCAGCGCCCGGCGGAGGCGCTCGGTCTCCGCGAGCGCGTGCTCAAGCTGCGCACGCAGCGAGGCGTTCTCGCGCGTGAGGACGTCCCGTTCGTCGCGGAGCGCCTGCGCGTCGTGCGGTGTCACCCACCCAACGGTACCGAACCCCGAGGCATGTGTTCAGCCCCCCGTCGGAATCCCCAGCGGTTACGCGGCCTGGATGGCGGTAAACAAGTACGCTCGGCTTCTTGGGTTTCAGCCGGGGTGCCCGCACTGTCGCCGATGGCTCGCACCGGAACCGCGCATCAAGGTGGCGGCGCTGTGGATCAATGGCCTGTATTGGCCTGTATCTCGAAACAATCGCGGCAGAAGTAGATGCCGCGCGGCTCGCCGGGCATGAGCGACGCCTATGCCGGCCTCGCTCGCGGTCTCACCCGCGCGCGCCGCGGACGGGGCCTTTCGCGCCCTTCTGGCCCATCTTCTTGCCGACCGGCTCGCCCATCCGCTTGTCGAGCCGTTCCTGCGGCGGGGGCTTGCGATGACGCTTGCCAGGCGCGTCCACCGCGCCCCGGCTCGGGCGCGGCGCGGCGGCAACGGCCGGCGTGGCGGGCGTCCGCGCCGGCGGGTTCACTATCTGCTCGACACCTTCGGTCTCCGCCTTCGCCGCTTGCGATCGATCCGTCCCGGCCGCCTTACGTACCGCCATGATCAGCCTCTTTCTGGAAGTCCATGCCAAGGCCAGTATGCCGGGAGCCCAGGCGATCCTGGTGTGCCGTTTGGCACAACGGGCGTTCGAGCGTCTTCGGGGCGGTCGAGAACCTCGCGGACCCTCGTGAGCCCCTGGACCTCGGATCGTCTCGGCTGAAACATGCGGGGCGAGGGTCCGTCTATTGCGGACGTCCGTCTAGTCCTTCGCCATCCTCTTCTGGTCGCCGCTGAGCTTGTCGATGCCCCTGCCCGCTGACGGGCCGCTCTCCTTGCCCACGCCTTCCACGTTCGGTTCGGGCAGGGGCGGGATGCCCTTCCCCTGCTCCTCCGGCGGCAGCTCACCTGCCTGAGGCTGGCTCTGGCCCTCGCTCTCCATGGTTCGGACCTGGTCGCTCAGGGTGCCTTGCGGCTTGGAGGCCGGGCTGGTGGCGTCCTGGACTTTGGGATTGTCTGATTTTTTCGTCATGCCGAACGAGCAGCAAAACCGGTGCCTGAACCGGGCACTCTCACTGCCTCGTGCGTTGACCCGCGTTCGCGGATGATGCCAATGTTCGGCACCGTAAGGCTCACAATGAGCGGTCCAAGCCGCAGCCGCTAGGCGTCAGGCTTGAACGAGTAGCTACGCGCCAACTCCACGCCGTCGGCCTTGCCGTGGCTGTTGAAGAACGCCTCTGTCTCGACGAACGCCTTCGACAGCGCCTCCGCGTGGGTCTTGGCCTCGGCCATCATGCCGCCGCCAAGGGCCTTGCGCGCGGCGCCGAACGCCGGGCCCGGCTCGCTCCGTTTCTTTGTACTGAGCCGCCTCGTTCAGCTCCACTTTGGCCTGGTCGTGGAATGCGGCGACCATTCAGCGCAACCGAGCCCGGGCCTCCTGAATGACGCTCTCCGCCGGCTGGCCCTCGTCCCCGCTGGCCTCCCACGCCTGATCCCGGCGCTCCGCTTCCTCGGTCCACACCCTCAGATTCTCTTCGTCGGACAAGGTCTCGAGGCTCGCGAGCAGCTTCGTAGCAAGACGAGCTCGAGCCGTCGGCGCCAGCTTCAACGCTTCAGCTTCGAATTCTTCAAGATTCATTTCCGTATTCTACGCCCCACTCGGCTCGTCAGCCGTCGAGAGCCCTGCGCGGATTTCCACGTCGCCCTCGCCGCCGCCAAGCGCCTGAGAGATCACCCGTTTCGTCACGGTCTCGAAATGGTCGTGCAACACGGTTTGGAGTTGCAGGAACTCCGGCCACAGCGTCGAGTCGACATACGACTTGACGACCCTCACCATCACGGTCGTGCGGCGTTGACCGTGGTATCGATACGGCTTCAACCCGTGGCGACGCAGCACGGCAACGAACAGGGAACGAGACCACGCGTCGGTCAGCGAGAAGCGAAACTCCACGGCAGCTTCGATCGCTTCAAGCGCGGTCAGCCGAGCCCGAATCCGGCTCGTCGCAGTCTCAGCTGCTCGTCGCTCACCCTCCGTTCCAGGCCGCGCGAACAGCGCCTCGATCTTCCGAAGCCTGGCGATGAGTTGCTGTTCTTCGTTGAGCACGACTTGTCTTGATCGATCTTCTGTTGGTCGGCCCGCCAGCGTTACGGATCCCCAGCGGCGTGCTATCCGGTCACACCGGCTCGGCGTCTGGTGCATGCGATGTCAGTGGGCTCGGGCAGTGGCCGAAGTGCCAGTCTAGTTCTAGTTGCGTTTCAACGGCAGGCGCACGTTTGTCGGCAGACACTCATCGGCCATGTTCCGACTGTCCGCCCTCGCGGATGGCTATACTGGCGACATGAACCCGGGCAACGCTGACTTGATGGCCGTCTCGATGGAACCAGATCCGACGATCGAGGCCTACAAGCGGGACGTGGATCGCACCCTTATTCGTGAGGCCCTTCGGCTGACGCCGTCGGAACGCGTCGAGAAGATGATCGCGGCCGCTCAGTTCGCGGATGCCGTCCGGCGGTCTCGGGTTGTCACCACGCCGTGACCAACTTCGGCCGACTGCTGGCCTGCCTGATTGAGGCAGAGGTCGAGTTCGTGGTGGTGGGTGGCTTTGCCGCGACCGCGCACGGGTCGGCGCACGTGACAGTCGATCTCGACGTGGTCTACCGTCGAACAGAGGGAAACCATCGCCGGCTGGCTCACGCCCTGGCTCCCCTTCGACCGTACCTGCGCGGTGCTCCTCCCGGCCTGCCGTTCGCCTTCGACGCCGCGACCATCGAGCGAGGGCTGAACTTCACGCTGAGCACCCTGGCTGGCGACCTCGATCGACCACACGAACTGAGGCCGTAGCCTCCAGCGCCGACAGCGCGCTCAGTGTGTTCTGGCGGCGGTCCCACCCAACATCTGGCTCGGCGTTCGCCCAATGTTGGCGCCGCGCTCACGCGTCGGAAGCGCGCGACCCCGCCCGGCTCCTGCATGCGCGGCGACGGGGGCGGCGGAGCCGTCACGAGCCTGGCGGCCCGTCCACGGTACCCCGAAACCACCTGCAGGAGGCCGCAGCCCTCAGCCGAGCTTGCGCAGAATCAAGCACTTCAAATACCTTGTTTCCGGCACGCCAAGCAGCACCGGGTGGTCGCGGGCCTGCGTCCGCTGTTCCACGATCGACACCTGGCAGCCGGCATCGACAGCCGCTGAGTGGATGACGTCCACGAAGGTGAGGTCGTCGACGTGGTAGGAACAGGAGCAGGTCACCAGCACGCCGTTGGGCTCGAGCAGCCGCAAGGCGCGCAGGTTGATCTCCTTGTAGCCCGCCAGCGCCTTTTCGAGCGCCGCCTTGTTCTTGGCAAACGCGGGCGGATCCAGTACGACCGTGTCGTACTTCGCGCCGGTCTTCTCCAGCCGCCGCATTTCGTCAAAGGCGTTGGCCTCGCGCGCCTGCACCTGCGGCAGGCGGTTGCGAGCCGCATTGGCGCGGATGTGCTCGACGGCATCGGCGGAGGCGTCGAGCGCCTCGACGCTGGCACAGTTCGGTGCCATGGCCAACGCGAAGCCCCCGTGGTAGCTGAAAGCGTCGAGCAGGCGCCCGCGCGCGTAGGTGGCCGCGGCCGCGTGATTCTCGCGCTGGTCGAGGAAGAGCCCGGTTTTCTGGCCGTGGCGCACATCGACGTCGTATTCGATGGACCCCTCGTGAACCGGCACCAGATCGGGCACCTCGCCGTGCACGACCGACACGCGCGATTCGAGTCCCTCGAGCTGACGCACCCGCGGGTCGTTGCGCTCGATCACGCCGGTGGCGCCGGTCAGCTCCACGAGCCACCGCGTCAGGTCGGGCAGCAGCTTGTCGGTGGCCTGCGACAACGTCTGAATCACCAGCACGTCGCCGTAGCGATCCACGATGAGCGACGGCAACAGGTCGGCTTCGCCGTGTACCAGCCGCCGGGCCGACGCGTCGATGCCGAGCGTGTCGCGAAACGCTATGGCCGCCTGCAGACGGCCGCGCCAGAACGCCGCGTCGATCGGACGATCGTCGCGCGTCAGCATGCGCAGCGCGATCTGCGACTGGTCGCTGAACATGGCGTGACCGAGCGGGCGGTCGCGGGCGCCGCGCACGAGCACGATGTCGCCGGCCTCGGCATCGCCCGCAGCGACGTCCGACCGGTAGATCCACGGGTGACCGTGGCGCAGGCGCGTTTCACCGCGGGGCGAGATGGCAACAGCGCTCATTGAGCCGTAGTGTACAATTTCGGCATGTTCATCGCGCTCGGCGCCGATCATGCGGGCTTCGAGTTGAAGG
>JANORI010000468.1:0-2173 GCA_031415235.1 Acidobacteriota bacterium
CTTCGTCGCCCTCGGCCACGACGATCAGGTTCACCGGCAGCTTGCCGTGCACCGCCTTGATGGCGCGGAAGGCGTTCAGCTGCGCCATCTGCGGGCCCTTGGAGTTGGTGGCGCCGCGGCCAATCAACACCTTCTTGTAGGGCGCCTGCTCCACCAGCTTGCCCTCGAAGGGTGGGTGCTGCCATGCGTCTGGTTGGGTGACCGGCATCGTGTCGTACATCCAGTAGATGAGCAGCGTCTTCTCGGCCCCTTCATCACACTTGGCGTACACGACGGGGTTGGCCGGCGAGCCATATTCGGTGACGCCCGGGTCGTAGACCTGCGTCTGCTGGCAGCCGAGTTCGTCGAAGAAGCCCTTCACCATCTCGGCCGACTCGGGAATGCCTTCCCCCGAGTTCGAGATGCTTGGTTGCTGAATCCACTTCTGCAGATTGACGACGTGCTGGTCGATGTTCTCGTCGATGTGCGCGTAGACCTTCGCCAGGTCCGGCGGCACCTGACTCATGTCTGGCTTGATTTCTTCGTCGCCAGACGGACGAATGCCGAGCTTGGGCGCCACCGCGGCGGGTGCGGCCGCGGCACTCGTCGCATCGGCAGCCGGAGCCGCGGGCTGCTGACACCCCGCCGCAACGAGCGCGGCTACGCACATGAACGACAAAGTCACCTTCCGCATCAGTCACCCTCCGTGAGGTGGCCGCCGCCGTGCTGGCCGGCCACAAGTCAATCTCAGTTGGTCGCCTTCGACGACGGTGGAATCTTGCCCGCAAAGGCATACACCGCGGCGGCGATGGACTTCTCGGCGCCCGCCATGCCCAGCACCTTGCCGGCGCCTTCAATCACCCAGTACTCGTTGGCCGCGTGCGCGCGGCCGCCGTGACCGCCGCCGCCGCCCACAATCGGCACGCCCTTGAAGGGCGACACTTTCTCGCCGACCTCGCCGTTGCCGAACAGGTACGCCGGCCAGTAGCCGCCGGCCGCCGCACCGCCACCGATGCCCCAGTCGGCCCGCAGCTGGCCGTGCGGAATGCCCATGATGTCGTAGGCCTTGGCCATGGCCCGGCCCGCGTCGTTGTCGGAGTTCATGAGCGCCCACGGCACGTCGCCGATGAGCTTCACTTCGACGTCGGTGTAGCCGTTCCGGTCGAGCTGTGCGCGCAGCTTCTTCACGATATCGGGGCCGTGCATGTTGGGGACGTAGCGGAAGTTGTGCTTCGAGGTGATCTTGTTGGGCAGGATCGCGCCAGCGCCGCCCGCATACATGTTGCCGCCCCAGATGCCGTCGAGATTGAACGACGTGCCGTAGCGCTGCGTACGCAGCACCGTGTACGGGTCGTCGAACATGAACCGGGCGACGCCCAGGTTCTCGGCCGCCCTCTTCAGGTCCAGGGTCTTGGCGGCGTTCTGCAGACCGGCTTCCTGCTGGGGCGAGAGCGGCTCGATGCCGTCGAAGAACCCGTCGATGAGCGGCGTGTTGCCGTCGTCGGACACGAGCGACGCCAGCATCTTCACGTGACGCCAGGCCGGGCTGTCGGTGCCCCGCTTGTTGCTGCCGTGGATGTCCGACACGGTCGGCCCGCGACCCCACGCCGAGCCCGAGGTCGTGAGCTCCACATAGACGCAGCCTTCGGAGCCGCCGCCAAAGCCGCCACCGCCGCTGTCGCCCTGGCTGCCGAAGCGAATCATCGCGTCGGCACCCTCGAGCAGTTCGGGATGGTCCTTGACCCACTTGCGCAAGCCGATGTCCATCCGCTCTTCGTCGCCCTCGGCCACGACGATCAGGTTGACCGGCAGCTTGCCGTGCACGGCCTTGATCGCGCGGAAGGCGTTCAGCTGCACCATCTGCGGACCCTTGGAGTTGGTAGCGCCGCGGCCGAACATCACCTTCTTGTACGGCGCTTGCTCGGCGATCTCTCCTTCAAACGGCGCATGCTGCCACGCGTCCGGCTGGGTGACCGGCATGGTGTCGTACATCCAGTAGATGAGAATGGTCTTCTCCGCCCCTTCGTCGCACTTGGCGTAGACGACCGGATTGCCCGGCGTGCCGTATTCAGTGACGCCGACATCGTAGACCTGGGTCTGCTGGCAGCCGAGTTCGTCGAAGAAGCCCTTCACCATCTCGGCCGACTCGGGAATGCCTTCGCCCGAGTTCGAGATGCTGGGCTGCTGAATCCAC
>JANORI010000469.1:0-1798 GCA_031415235.1 Acidobacteriota bacterium
TAGAATCGGCAGATGCAGTTCGTGCGACGCGCGTTCCTGGCGATTCTGGTCGTGGGCCTCGGCAGCGTGGTGGCGGCATGGTTCCTGGCCGGACGCGAGGCCGGGCCGGCCATCGAGATCAAGACCCCGGACAAGTTCATCGGCCAGGCCGGTTCACTCGAGATGTTCGTGGACGCGCCCGGTGGCGCGCTCACGCGCCTCACGGCGACGGTGAGCCAGAACGGCCAGGACATGCCCGTGTTCTCGCTCGACGACCCGCAGGGCGCAGCCGGCGACGTGAAGCAGGCCTCGTCCGACCGCCTGTGGGTGATTCGCCCACTGGGCAAGAAGTCGCAGCCCGCGCTCGTGGCCGGCGAGGCGAGGCTGACCGTGACGGCCGCTCGGCCAGTGCTCTTCGGCCTTCGTCAGGCCGTGTCGTCGGTCACGCGCGACGTGACGGTGCGGCTGGAACCGCCCCGCGTGGCCGTGCTGTCGATTCACCACTTCCTGAACCTGGGCGGCTCCGAGTTCGTCGTGCTGCGCGCCACACCGCCCGACGTGGGCGCCGGCGTGCGCGTCGGCACGGCGTCGTTCCCGGCCTTTCCCGGCACTGCCGTGGGCCTGGCCGACCCCGCGCTCAAGGTGGCGTTCTTCGCGCTGCCCTTCGACCAGGACGCGGGTACGCCGGTCACGGTGTTCGCCCGCGACGAGGCCGGCAACGAAGCGACCGCCAATCTCGACCGCACGCCGTTTGCCAAGACGTTCCAGCGGTCGCGCATTTCCATCGACACGGCGTTCCTGTCGCGGGTCGTGCCCGCCATTGCCTCGAACACGCCGTCGCTCGGACTGCCGGCCAGTGGCGGCGGCGATCTGCTCGCCGCGTTCCTCACCATCAACCGCGACCTGCGCCAGCAGGACAACGCGACCATCGCGGCGCTGGCGGCCAAGACCGCGCCCGAGATGCGGTGGACCGAGGCGTTCGCGCAGCTCGGCAACACGCAGGTGGAGTCGCGCTTCGCCGATCACCGCACGTACCTGTACGAGGGCAAGGAGGTCGACCAGCAAACACATTTGGGGTTCGACCTGGCCTCCACCGCGCAGGCACCAGTCACCGCGTCGAACCGCGGCGTGGTCGTGCACGCGGCCTACCTCGGCATCTACGGCAATTGTGTCGTCGTCGACCACGGCCTGGGCGTGCAGTCGCTCTATGCGCACATGTCGTCAATTGACGTGAAGGAGGGCGACACGGTGGACAAGGGCCAGGCGCTCGGCCGCTCGGGCACGACCGGGCCGGCCGGCGGCGACCACCTGCACTTCACGATGCTCGTCGGCGGCGTGCAGGTGAATCCGGTGGAATGGTGGGACGGCCACTGGATGGAAGACCGCGTGTTCCGCAAGATCCGCGAGGCGGGCGGCACCGCGCCGGCCGCGGCCACCCAGAAGTGATGACGAGCCTGCTTCGCGCGCGTGGGGCGTGGCACGGCGCGGCAATCGCGCTCGTGTTGAGCGTGGCGAGTGTCGCCGCCGGCTGCGGCGGCTCCACCTCGAAGACCTCGCCACCCGGTGAGACAGCGACGCTCGACCCGGCCGCGACCGGCACGATCACCGGTACGGTGCGGCTCGAGGGCGTGCCTCCAGCCGCCCAGACGATTCGGATGGACGGCGACAAGACGTGCGTCACGCTCGTGCCCGGCGCGCAGCGCGCCACGGAGCGCTACGTCGTGGGCAACGGCGGCACGCTGGCCAACGTCTTCGTCTACGTGAAGGCCGGACTGGACGGTCGCAGCTTCCCCGTGCCAGCCTCACCCGTGGTGCTCGA
>JANORI010000470.1:0-4269 GCA_031415235.1 Acidobacteriota bacterium
CGCGAAAGCCGTTGCGCGCCAGCCCCGCCCGGAACATAGACCAGCGATCCGTTGCCAGCCACCGCCACGTTCGCGGCCCCGAGAAAGGTCGTCGTGACGTCGTCCAGCACTGGGAGTGGCGTTCCCACCACCTCGAGACGCCGGAGATCGAACGCCACGGCCCACAATCTCCCACCGCTCCCGTACACCAGGTGTCCGCTCGGCACGTAATGGGCGTGGCTCCCGCCGCGCACCAGCACGGTGTACGTTCGCGACGCCACGTCGAGCACTGCGATTGCCGCGTTGTCGAGGTCCCCCGATCCGGGCGTGATTGTGAATAGCAGTGCTTCGCCTCCGGGCAGGAACTCAGGCCAGCGGTGATCGCCTTCGCCGCGTCCTGGATCGGCCCTCGTGAGCACCGTCACCTCGCCCCCGGCGAGCGCGACGCGCTGGAGGCCGGTTGCCGGCGCATCAGTCGCAAACACGAGGGTGCCATCCGGGCTCCACGTGGCGCCGCGGGGTGGGCCGTCCACGGTCGTGATCAGCGCTGGCGGCCCTCCAGTAATGGCCACATGCTTGAGCGCGGCACCGTCGAAGAACCCCACCCTCTGTCCGTCGGGTGAGATGAAGACGGCCCGTGGCGCTCCAAGGCCGCTCAGCACCTGTGGCTCGAGC
Source organism: Acidobacteriota bacterium (assembly GCA_031415235.1). Classification (GTDB taxonomy): domain Bacteria; phylum Acidobacteriota; class Vicinamibacteria; order Vicinamibacterales; family UBA2999; genus CADEFD01. The sequence continues at coordinate 655 of JANORI010000470.1, forward strand.
TGATTCAGGGCACGCACCAGCAATTGGTTCGAGCCGCGATAGACGATGCGTGAACCGTCAGGTGTGATGGCCACGTCGCGATCGCTGCCTTGCTGCTCCAAGGCAGACGAGTCCGACGTGGTCACCATTGTGCGGACGACCGCGGGGGGTTCATGCCGGGTCAGCGACCAAACGCCCGCACCCGAAAGCAACGCGCCTATCGTCACGAGAGCCGCGCCTTGTGTCGTGCGACGCCATAGTGCAGGGGGAGACAGCGGCTCGGCGGCTACCGCCGCGGTTGGCGCGGCGAGGCTCGCCGCCTTGTCCAACACGAAGAGCGCCGTGGAGATATCGGCCACGCGGCGGCCGCGATCCTTCACCAAGCAACTGTGCAGCAGCGTGCGGACCGGCAGCGGCACGTCGGCGGGCAGGGCCTCCCAGGACGGCTCGAGCCGCACCACGGCGCCGAGTACCTCCGCCATGTCCTCGCCGTCGAACGCGCGGCGGCCGGTCAGCATCTCGTAGAGCACGACGCCGAACGCCCAGATGTCGCTGCGCCGGTCGGTCTCGCGCCCCTTCGCCTGCTCGGGGCTCATGTACGCAGCGGTGCCAAGGATGACACCGACGCCCGTCATCCGCGCCGGCGAGGTGATCGTCGGGGAGTTGTCCGCCGTCGCGCTCCCTGGGCGTGTGTCGAGCGCTTTGGCGAGACCGAAGTCCAGCACTTTCACCACGCCGTCAGCGCGCACCTTGATGTTCGCGGGCTTCAAGTCGCGGTGGATGATGCCCTGCTCGTGCGCGGCGTCGAGCGCCTCGGCGATCTGCCGCGCGATCGGCAGCGCCTCATCGAGCGCCAGTGCGCCGCGGGCGATTCGTACGCTAAGGTCGTCGCCTTCAACCAGTTCCATCACGAGCGCACACGTGTCACCAGAGCGCTCGAAGCCGTAGATCTGCGCGATGTGGGGATGATTGAGCGCCGCGAGCGTCTTCGCCTCGCGCTCGAAGCGCGCCAGCCGTTCGGGATCGGCGGCAAACGACGCCGGCAGCGTCTTCAGCGCCACATCGCGGCCCAGCGTCGTGTCCCGCGCGCGATAGACCTCCCCCATCCCGCCTGCGCCGAGCGCGGAGAGGATCTCGTAGGGGCCGAGGCGCGCGCCGGGGATGAAGGTCATCGCTTCGTCAACTCGTGCCTCCACCGCGCCAATTCTGCACGGAGCGGTACCCAGTATGCGCGGTCCGACGCCCGAGCGGCATCCTGCTCTCGCTGCAAGGCTCGTTCGATGCCGGCGCGATCGCCGCGCATCGCCGGAACCAGTGCAGGCCGGACCGATTGCAGCCGGCGCGCAGTGGCTTGGTACCGTCGACAGAGCTCGATGAGGAGATCGGGCGTCCGCCCTTCTCGCAGCCAAAACGCGATCTGGTCTCGCGACGGACGCGCCGGGCGACGATGATAGTCGGCCTCGATCAGCCTGCGAAGCATCGGCCAGTCCTTGTCGCGCTGGGTTTTCTTTGCCTGGACCAGGTCTTCAAGGGCGAGCACGTGCACCCGACCCACGCCCCGAAGCGCCAGCGTACGTCGTCTTGACCACAGCGCCTCGAAGGGCTCGCACCCGTGGAGCACGGTCATCACATCGCTCCGGAGTCCTGGGGTCTCGGTGAGCGCCGAGCGGAAGTGGCACGCGTGCCCCCGCCGCAAGACGTCGGCACTGAGTGACGGCACGAAGACCGGGGCAGCTTTGAGCTCGTCGAGCGCGGCCCTGAGGCGTGCGAGGTTCTTCTCGTCAGCGAGAACGGCGAGATCGATGTCCCGGCTGAACTCGGCGCCGCCGTACAGAATGCACGCCTGCCCGCCCATCAGCAGGGCGCGGACGCGATGCGTCCGAAAAATGGAAAGGACTTTGTGAATCGGGCTCGGGCTCAAGTACTCCCCCCAGCGCCAGGAACGTAGGCCACAGTTTCGCCGACTCGTCGAACCGCTCGGCCGGCGTCAGCGCCCACCAGCCCAACACTTCCGAATTTTCCTGCACATGATAGCGGCTCGACCGTCGAGTCATGGCTCAGCGTAACGCAAATGACCAGAATAGACCTCACCCATCACGCCAGCGCCGAGCGCGGCGAGGATCCCGTAGGACGCCAGCCCAACGAGTCTCTGGACGATGCGTCACCAGCGCAGCACGAGCGGAAGTGTCGGCCGGGCATCCTCAGTGTTCCCACTGCTGCCTCGATCGAACGTCACGGTCAGCACGTACTCGTCCGTTCGTTCGAAGGAGACAAGCCCGTGCGATTCGGCCCAGTGAGCCGCACTCGACACCGGTGCGCCAGTCGGCGTGCCGAGGCGGAGGTGCGTGATGGTCGCGCCCGGGAGCGCCGGTTGAGCCGGTCGTACTGCTTCCGCTCGCCGCCCCACAGGCGGCAGGAAGAAGAACTCCAGCTCCTGGATCGGTGTCTCGACCGCGATCTCGATGGCCAGCCCCTCCGGAAGGTAGCCGGGTCTGTACGACCACGTGGGAAACGGCAGCGTCAGATCAGTCTCCGTTCCACGCCTGAAGACCAGACCAAAGGGACAGGCCCCGGTACGACGCGCGGACCAGCGATCCCATAGGCGTGTTGGGCGAGTGGCGGCATTCTGTGACTCGATCGCGTGACGGACCCAGAGCAGTTCCAGATACTGCTGCGGAAAGAAGAAGCGCCGGCATGCGGTCCCTTGCCCCGGATGCACGTTGCCTGACCCTTCAACCAAGCCGATCTTCGCGAGTGCCGACGCCTCAGGCGCATCGACAGCGCACATCACGAAGATATGGTCAAGGGCGGGATACATGGATCGTCCTGCACCTCGCGCCATTATTGCGGGACTGGCGCGCGCGCCACCAATTCCTCGGCCAAGTTGAGGACGACAACTATGCTCATCGGCGTGGCCGTCTGGCTGCCGCTCGTATCGTCCTTGATCATCAAGAACCGCTGGCCGTCCGGCGAGACATCGTACGTGCGAAGGTCTTGGCCGCGTCTGCTGAATCCGGCGTAGTAACGTGTCCGAGAATTCTCGTCGCGGCGCCCGGACTGAATGTCGTCGCCGTCGTGTCCACCGGCACCGACGCCAGATATCCGTCACCGTCGAGATAGAACAACTCTCGCCCGTTGCGGGCCCACGCGGGTCGGCTTCCGCCGCTTGGCGAGATCGCGATAGACCTCCCCCATCCCGGCGGCACCGAGCGCGGAGAGTATCTCGTAGGTGCCGAGACGACTACCTGGGGGGAGGGCCATGGCGTGATCGGATTACGTCACCAGACCGTTTTCGTGCCTGGGTAACGGGGAATGTCGCCATCGGACGTGAGCACGGTGAGGGCGTGCGCGTGTGCCAGCGCCACCAGCACGCGATCGAACGGGTCGCGGTGGAGCGGTGGCAAGGCCGCCGCGGCGCACGCGACACGAGCCTCGAGCGGCAGTTCCCGCAGGCGGTATCGGTCGATCAGATCGAGACACCAGTCGGCGGGCGGTGCCGCGAGCCGAAGTTTGCCCGCGGCCACCTTGATAGCCACCTCCCACGCGCTGACGCTGGACACCAGGGCCTCCGGCGCGGTCCGCAGCGCCGCGGCCGCCGCCGCCGGAAGGTCGCCGCGCGCCAGCGCCAGCAGCGCG
>JANORI010000471.1:0-1808 GCA_031415235.1 Acidobacteriota bacterium
CCCCGGATGGCACCAATTCCGTGCCACCGGGGTCAGACCCCTCGCCGCTACTGCACCGTGTCCCGTGGGGGCACGCCGCTGGCCTGCGCGCTGCCGTAGTAGATGCTGTTGAACAGGAACTTGAACGTGCCGTGCGGCTGCGCCCGGAACGTGATCTCGGGCCCGAAGAGGAACACCTTCCCCTTGCCGACCGCGGCCTCGACCGCCGCGGCACCGCCCTCGAGATAGTGCTGACCCCACGCCCACCCGGAACGCAGCGGCACCTTGCTGGCGAACCACGCCACCGGGCGGATGCCCCTCAGCGACGCATTCGGCGCCAGTTCCAGCACGGGGCTGTTGTCGAAGAACACGTCCACTTCGGGCCCGAAGCCGAACCCGAGCGGCGCCGTGTTGTCGATGGCGACCCGAAGAATCGATCCTGGGATGAAGTACTTCGTTCCGGGCAGCGGACGCTCGCTGCCATCGGCCCGGATCTCGACCAGATGGTTGCTGAGCGGCAGGCCCATGTGCTCGCCGAGCGTAGCCGATCCACCGAAGGCCACGATCACGCCGCCCTCTTCCGCGAAGCGCTTCAGCATCGGCACCGTCGTGGCCACCGTCACCGTGCCGAGATGCGCGCGGTACTGTTCGGGGATGTCTTCGGCGCGCGGCTGCCGGCCGATGAAGCCGCCGCCACCACCCCCCGCATTCTCCGGGATGCCGCCGTCAGGGAAGAGCAGCACGTCGTACTTCGCCTTCAGATTGCCGGCGTCGAGCGTCTGCGGATACACCAACTCGAAGTCGAACTCGAACTGCTCGAGCAGCCACCGCACGTGCCCCGACGGCATCGAGCCGCCATACTGATCCCACAGCCCGATGCGCGGCTTCGCCAGCTTGTACATGCCACCCGCGGGACGCTCGCTCACGCCGCTTGCGCTCACGCCCAGATCGGCGGCTGCCTTCCGCAGCACTGCCGCCGTCGTGGCCTTCGCGGGCACATAGATCACGCCCGTGCCATCGGCGCTCTGCCAGCGCCGGTTGCTGACGAAGTAGGCTTCTTCCCCGGCCTTCATCAGCCGGTTGATCACCGTGAACGCGTCGTTCTGCTTGTGCGCGATCACGTAGCCCGTCGCGCCTGCGGCAGACGTCACCGCTCCGGCCGCGGGCTTCACCACGTCGGTGAGCGCAACGAATGCGCCGTCCACGCCCTCGAGCACACGGTCGAACGACACGCCCATCTGGAACGCGAGCGTCCAGCCGGCGTTGTCGTAGGGCGGAATCGGCGGACCGCCGGGATACTGGAAGTCGTTCGGGTGATCCTGGGGCTCGAACATGTCGATGAGGTGCGGGCGGAACGCCTGCGCCGCCTTCACCACGTACGACCCGGTCGGATACTGTTTGGCACCGGCACTGAAGGATGCGGTGGCGCGGTGCACGACTACGCCCGCCTTGATGAGCGCGTTGACGAACTTGGTGGACGTGAGGAAGTCGCCTTCGCCCGCAGGCAGCACGTAGGCGCGCGCGTCGCGCCACTCGGGCTTGCGCAGCAGCGAGAAGTACTTCGCCGGCACCACCTGAGCGCGGCCGCCGGCCACCATGCGGGGGTCGGTCGACTCGGTCTTCATGTCCTTGGCGATCGCGGCCTTCACCTCGGCGACGCGCTTGGGGTAGTCGGTCCAGTGGTCCTTCGAGCCGCGCGTGATCGCGTTGCGGCCCATCACGTAGATGTTGTAGAGCAGCGTCTCGCGGTAGCGCTGTGCGAAGTCGAGCACGGCGTAGTTGGCGGTGAGGGAGTAGTCGATGGACTGGCGGAAGTGCCAGGTCTGCGG
>JANORI010000472.1:0-1588 GCA_031415235.1 Acidobacteriota bacterium
CGACGTCGCGATCGAGCTTCGTGTCGCGCGCCCGCCAGACCTGGCCCATCCCGCCTTCGCCGAGTGGCGCGGTGATCTGGTAAACGCCGAGGCGGGTGCCGGGGGTCAAGGCCACGAGCTGTCGAGTATAGCCGCGCTCACGATTCCGGGTCGGCGGCTGGTATCAGGGGCCATGACGTCCAGGAGCGGTGAGGGACACGCGGCGCTCGGCCACCCTGTCCGCCACAGGCGGCGCGTCTCGGCGCGCCCCGCATCCGGGTCTAAGATGGCGCCATGGCCACCGCACCCCGCCGGGAGCAGGCGTCGACGACCGGCCGGCCCTATTTTCTGTGGTGGACGGATCTGTCCGAGGCGACCTTCCTGCAACGCCTGGACGATCCAGACCTGTCCGTCCGCGCGTATAGGCTCGGCGCGCTGCTGCGCGAGGCGAACACGCGAGACGTGTGGCGCTACACCACACCGGCGACCATTCGTGTCATGTGGCCGCAGGTCGTGCGCCACCTCGGTCGCACGCGCGCGATGTGGGCGTGGCTGCTTGACATCGATCCCGGGAGGCAGGCGTGGCCACCTTCGACCGTCGCATAGTCCTGCCGTCGATGCTGCGCTTCCTGCAGGCCTGCCGATCTCTTCTTCCGGGCGTCGGGGCCAGCCGCCTCGTAGGGGCCGATGCGCGTGCCGGGAACCAGGCTCATGCGTGGCGCATCTTATCCCGGTTCGATTCCTGCGACGCGGCACCGGCGACGGATGGCAGTTTCTGCAGCGCGTGCTCCCTCGATCGGCGATTCACGCCTGATCGTGTGTGGCACGCCGCTCGCACGCATCCGGTCTCGTGGCCGGGTGTAGAATCCGATTGTGGACGAGGAAAACGCGATGCCCATTCCATCGCCCGACGCGCGCCTTACTTACGACGACTTCCTGCTGCTTCCAGACGACGGTCTCCGGCACGAGATCATCGATGGGGCGCACTACGTGACGCCCTCACCGAACCAGCGGCATCAGGAGCTGGTCGCACGACTGCATCTGTCACTCGGCGCGTTCCTGGAGGATCGCCAAGACAAGGGGCGCCTGTTCCTGTCGCCGTTCGACGTCGTGTTCTCGTTCCACGACGTGGTCGAGCCCGACCTGGTGTTCGTCGCGCCCGACCAGCTCGATATTCTGACGGCCAAGAACATCCAGGGCACACCGGCGCTGGTGATTGAAGTCTTGTCGCCGTCCACGCGAAAGCGCGACCGCGAGGTCAAGCGCCGGCTCTACGCACGCTCGGGCGTGCGGGAATACTGGCTCGTGGATCCGGACCTGAATGCCGTCACCGTGCACCGCCACACCGCCGACGGTGCCTTTCCAGTCGTCGCCCACGTGACGGCGGAACGACACGACACGCTGGAGACGCCGCTCGTACCGGGGTGGTCGGTAACGCTGACACGGCTGTTCCGCTGAGTTCGCGCGCGGGCGCCATTTCCTCGCCCCGGGATTCCAGTTCATCAGCGATCCGACGCCGCACACACCGCCCCCCCCCTGGCCTGATACGCTAAGGGGATCGCATGCCCCTGCTGACCCTCGACCATATCTCCCACGCCTACGGCCACCT
>JANORI010000473.1:0-14222 GCA_031415235.1 Acidobacteriota bacterium
CCGCATCGGAATTCTGCACGAGGTGGCTGGCGGCGACCTGATGCTGCTCGTGGACCGCGTGCTGTTGGCACGCGCGCTCACGAACGTGATTGAGAACGCGTTGCACGCCATGCCGGGCACGGGCCACCTGACGGTGCGGGCCGCGCCAGCCGACAGCGGCACCGTGCGCATCGACGTGACCGATACGGGCGTGGGCATGGATGCCGCCGCGCTGGCGCGGATCTTCGAGCCCTATTTCTCCACCAAGGCCACCGGCACGGGGCTGGGCCTGACGATTGCGCGCCGCAACGTCGAGTTGAACCACGGCCGCATCGAGGTCGCGAGCGCACGGGGCGTGGGCACGACCGTGTCGATGTGGGTGCCGTCGGCTTAGTACTGCGGTTCACAACTACGGCGACGTATTCGGGCGTCGAGGCGCCCGCTCCGCCAGGCGCGACGACCGAGAATGCCCAGTGTATTTGAGTGAGAAGCAACGCCGCGGGGCGGGATGCATCGGCGGCCGAATGTTGCCGTAGTTGTGAATCGCAGTACTTAGTTGCTGTGGCCGGGCTGCCCTGCCCCGGCGCAGGACGCACGTATCCCCCGCTCCGCGGTGGTGCTACACCGCGGGCAAGTCCGGGCTCACGGCGCCCGGTCCACCTGGTCGGCGGCCGCCGCGGGTCACGGCCCACTCGACGATTGGCGACAGCAGGTAGCCGTACGCCAGGGCCACGAGCATCTCTTGCGTGTAGGCGACCATCAGCGCGATGGCGCCCGCGGCAATCAGCAGCACCTTGGGGTTGCGGGGCGCCGCAAGATTGAGCGTCTTCATGCTGCGGAACCGGAACGTGCTCACCATGAGCAGCGCGGGTACGATCAGCATCACCAGCGCGATGATGGCCGGGCCGCGCTCGGTGATCGCGTACGGATAGAAGTAGATGGTCGCGGCGGGAATGCCCGCGGCCGACGGACTCGGCATGCCCACGAAGAATCGCTTGTCGGCCACGCGCTGGATGTTGAAACGCGCCAGCCGTACGGCAGCGGCGGTGAGATACAGGAAACCGATCGCCCAACCGAGCCGGCCCAGTGGGGCCAGACCCCACTGGAACGTGAGCGCCGCCGGCGCCATGCCGAACGAGATCAGGTCGGCAAGCGAGTCGACTTCCACACCAAACGGGCTCGTGGAGCCGGTCATGCGCGCGATCCGGCCATCGAGCATGTCGAGCACGACGGCAAAGCCGATGAACGGCGCGGCCGTCTCGAATTGACCGCGCATGGCGTAGACCACGCAGGCCCACCCGCAGAACAGATTGGCGACGGTGAAGAGACTGGGCAGCAGGAACACGCCGCGCCGCAACCCTCGCCGTTCTGGCGCCGTCTCGCGCACGTGTTCGTCGTGGCTCATCGCCCGTCCCACTGCGCCAGTACGGTTTCTGCCGCCACCACGCGCTCGTCTTGGCGAACCCGGACGGCCAACGCGGGTGGCAGGAAGACGTCCATGCGCGATCCGAACTTCATCACGCCCACGCGTTGCCCGACGACGAGCGTGTCGCCTTCACGCACGCGGGTCACAACCCGGCGTGCCAGCAATCCGACCACCTGGCGATAGACCGCGGTGCGACCCTCGTGATCGACCCAGACCTCGGACTGCTCGTTGACCGCGCCACTCTCCGGCTTGTACGCCGGCAGGAACTGCCCCGCCTTGTAGATGACCCGCGTGACGCGCCCCGAGACCGGCGACCGGTTCACGTGCACGTCAAGTGGTGAGAGAAAGATCGTGATCTGCTGCCAGGTGCCGGCCGGTGCGTCGGCGCCCGCCGGCCCCACGCGCATCACCCGGCCGTCGGCCGGAGACACGATGAGCGACTGGTCCGTCGGCAGGGGTCGTTCTGGATCGCGGAAAAAGAACAAGAAGACGAGTGCCAGCAGCCCGCCAGGCACCGTCCACCACCGGCCGCCCACCCACGCACCGGCGCACGCCACGACGACGGCTCCAAGGAGCAAGGGCCATGCGGCACGGTCGAGTCCGATCATCTGCACCCGCGGATTGTACCTGGCGGACAGGTTCGTGTGACAGATAGGCGACGCCGGCCGAGGGACCGGCGCCGCCAGGGTCGGTGAGGGGTCAGGCCGGCAGGGCGCTCTGTGGACGAGCCTGGAACTGCCTGACGAGCGTCTCCATCTGGTCCTTGAGGCGGAGCTTCTCTTTCTTCAATCGCACTTCTTCGAGCTGTTCGTGGTCGCTGAGGTGGGGTTTGCCGGCCAGACGTTTCAAGCGGTCGTCGAGCAAGTGGTGGTCTGCGTCGAGTTGACGAAACGCTGCACTGTGGTCGAGCAGCTGGTGTCGCGAGTCATCGGAGCCCGTCATGCGGTCCGCTCCTTCCCGAACGGGTCGACGCACCGTGCGCCGCCCTCGCGGGGACTCTAGCACCAGCCCCGGTCCGGTTCAAGGTGTGGGCGGCGCGCCTCGCCACAGGATCAGGGCGTCCTCGACCGGATGGGTGTAGTACGCCCGCCGCAGGCCCGCCGCGGCGAACCCGCCACTTTCGTACAAGGCGATCGCCGCCGCGTTCGAGGCCCGCACCTCGAGCGTGGCTTTGGGCGCGCCAATGGCCGCCGCCGCCGACAGGCTGTGGGCCAACAGGGCCCGGCCGACGCCCTGCCGCCGCCACTCGGGGTGCACGGCGAAGTTGTTGACGTGCGCTTCGTCGAAGATCCGCCAGAACGAGCAGTAGCCGATGATGCGCCCGTCCACCCTGGCGACGAAGAGAAAACAGCGGGCCGGGTCCGTCAGTTCACGTTCGTAGTCGGCGCGCGTCCACGGCCGGTCGAAACAGACCTCATCGAGGACCAGGAGGCCGTCGAGGTCACCGGCGGAGGTCAGCCGAGCGAAGGTCATCGGGCGCGGGCGGCCGCCGTACGGCGGTCGCGTTCGATCTCGACATCGGGCCGTCGCACGTACTCCGGCATGAGCGCGTGGGGCGGCATGGTGAGGCCCAGCGCCGCCATCCGCCAGCCGATGCGCCCAACGAGTGTTGCAATCTGCTGGGGTGCCGCGAGCGTGACATGACCGGCGTGGTCGAGCACCGCGCGCGCCGGCTCCCGGCACGCAGCCACGACGGGAGTACCGGCCGGCACCACATCCCGCCACGTCGCGAGGGTGGCCTCCGGGGTGGCGGCCGTGGACGGGGCCAGTGCCTGGAGCGGCCACTCGTGGCCGCCGGCGACGGCCCGCCGATACGCGGCTGCGAAGACCTCGCCGCGCGAGGCATCGAGCCAGGCGCCGACGTGCGGGCGTGTGGGCTCACTGTCGAGCGCCGCCCAGGCCAGTGCGGCCAGCGACGGCACGCCGGCGGTCGGCCGGTCGAGAGCGAGTGCCAGTCCCTGTACGGCCGCCAGGCCGATGCGCAGGCCGGTGAAGCCGCCGGGGCCGGTCGCCACGGCGAACACGTCGATGGCGCCGGGCGCGAGGCCTGCCTCGGCCAGCAGCGCCGCAAAGTCAGCCGGAACACGTTCAGCGTGCGATAGGTTCGGGTCGCCGAGGCGCACCGCCACGACGGTGTCGTCGTGGAGGAGCGCCACGCTCCCCTCCTGGGTGGTTGTCTCGAGCGCCAGCAGCCACATGCGTGAGCCGCGTGCGCGGCTTCCCGACTATACTCGACGTTTCCGCGCACCGGCCCGATCCGGGCGCGCGAGCCACTCGAGGTCGTGCCTGTCGCTCCCCCCTGATTCCGCGCCCCCGCTGCCCGTGCCCGGCGCCACCACGACGCCCGCGATGCGGCAGTATCTGGACGCCAAGCGGCAATATCCGCTGGCGCTCGTGTTCTTCCGGATGGGCGACTTCTACGAGCTCTTCTACAACGACGCGCTCGTGGCCGCACGCGCGCTGGAACTGACGCTGACCTCGCGCTCGAAAGACGCCGCCACGGGCGCGGCCGTGCCGATGTGCGGCGTGCCGTTCCATGCGGGGGAGGGCTACATCAGCCGGCTGGTGAAGCTGGGCCACCGTGTGGCCGTCTGCGAGCAGGTCGAAGATCCCAAGAAGGCCAAGGGCGTCGTGAAGCGTGAGGTCGTGCGCGTAGTCACGCCCGGCACGCTTCACGACGCGAGTCTCGACGGGCGCGACTCGGCGTTCCTCATGGCCGTGATCGGCCTCGACTCGCCCCGTGGACCGCAGGCCCACATCGGCGTGGCGTGGCTTGACCTCTCGACCGGCGAGTTCCAGACGGCCGAGTATCACGGCGCCGGCGCGCATCAGACGCTCGATGACGACGTCTCGCTGCTGGCCCCGCGCGAGATCGTCGCGCCGGCCGCCGTCGACGTCCATGGCGCCCTGCCCGCTGCCTCCGGCATCGCGGTGACGCCCGTGGACGGCTGGACGTTCGACCCGACGCGGGCCGCCGCCTCGCTGTGCGAGCAACTGCGCGTGGCCGGCCTGCAGGGCTTTGGTCTCGACGGCCGTCCGCTGGCCGTGTCGGCCGCCGGCGCGCTCGTGCGCTACTTGCGCGAGACCCAGAAGGCCGATCTCGCGCACGTGCGCACCATTGGCCTGCGCGAGTCGGCCGGACGCCTGATCGTGGACCCGATGACGATGCGCCACCTCGAGGTCGTCGAGGCCTCGCAGGGAGGCCGCTCCGGATCGCTGCTCGATGAACTCGACCGCACCGTCACGCCCATGGGCGGCCGGATGCTGCGGGCATGGCTGCTGTCGCCGCTGGTCTCACTCGAGCCGATCCGCGAGCGTCTCGACGCGGTCGAGGAACTCGCCTTCCGTTCGGTCGATCGCGGTAAGGTGCGCGACACGCTCAGGGCGGTGCTCGACCTCGAGCGGCTCGTGTCGAAGGTGGCGCTCTCTACCGCCAGTCCGCGAGACCTGGTGGCGCTGGCGCGGTCGCTCGCCGCCGTGCCGCGCACGCGCCTGCTGCTTGGCGACTGCCAGGCCCCCCTCATCACGCGCCTGGTCGCCGGGCTCGACGACCGTGCCGAGATGCGGCAGGAGATCGACGCCACCCTGGCCGACGAGCCGCCGGCCCTGGCTCGTGACGGCGGCGCCATTCGCGACGGCGTCGACGCCGAGCTCGACGACCTGCGACGGATCAGCCGCTCGGGCAAGCAGATCATTGCGGAGCTCGAGGCGGCCGAGCGCGCGCGCACCGGGATCGCGTCGCTCAAGGTGCGCTTCAACCGTGTGTTCGGGTACTACATCGAGGTCTCGAAGTCGAACCTGCACGCGGTGCCCGGCGACTACATCCGCAAGCAGACCATTGCCGGCGGCGAGCGCTTCGTCACGCCGGCGCTCGAGTCGCACGAAGAGAAGGTGCTCGGCGCCGACGAGCGCAGCACAGAACGCGAACTCGAACTGGTCGAGGCGCTGCGCGCCCGCGTGTCCGCTGAATCGGCGCGCGTGCTCGACACGGCGCGCGCGGTGGCAGGACTCGACGTGCTGGCCGGCCTGGCCGAGACGGCCGCGGTCGGCAACTTCACGAAGCCCTACGTGCACGACGGCGACGCGCTGGTCGCGACCGACGTGCGCCACCCAGTCGTCGAGCGGCTCGCCGGCGGCACCTTCGTGCCCAACGACGTGACGCTGAACGGCACGACGCAGCAACTCGTGGTGCTCACCGGCCCGAACATGGGCGGCAAGTCGACCTACCTGCGGCAGGTGGCGCTGCTCTCGCTCATGGCGCAGGCGGGCTCGTTCGTGCCGGCACGCGAGGCGAAGCTTGGCCTGGTCGATCGCATCTACGCCCGGGTCGGTGCCTCGGACAACATCGCGCGCGGCCAGTCGACCTTCATGGTCGAGATGCAGGAGACGGCGCACATCCTGAACGGCGCCACCTCGAAGAGTCTCGTCGTGCTCGACGAAGTGGGCCGCGGCACGGCGACGTTCGACGGTCTGAGCATCGCGTGGGCGGTGGCCGAACACCTGGCCACGAACCCGCGCGCTCGACCGAAGACACTCTTTGCCACGCACTACCACGAGCTCACGGATCTGGCCGACGGCGTGCCTGGGGTCGTGAACGCGCACGTGGCCGTGCAGGAGTGGAAGGACGACATCATCTTCCTGCACAAGATCCTGCCGGGACGCTCCGATCGCAGCTACGGCATCCACGTCGCGCGTCTGGCGGGACTGCCGCCGCCGGTCTTGGCGCGCGCCAAGGAGATACTCGTGGCCCTCGAACGCGACGAGTTGTCGCGTGGCGGCCGGCCAGCCATCAGCGGCTCGCCCGCCGTGGCGCAGCAGCAGCTCGGGCTCTTTCAGGCTCCGCAGATCGACGACGTGCTGCGCGACGCGCTGCGCGCCGTCGACATCGACCAGACCACGCCGCTCGAGGCGCTGCGCCTGCTGGCGCAGTTCAAGCGCGAAGCCGACGCCTAGCCGCTAGCGTCAGCCCTTCAGTTTGTCGAGTTCCGTGCGCGCCTCGGCGGCAAACAGCGACTCGGCGTGCTTCTCGACGATCTCGGTGAGTGTCTTGCGCGCGTCGTCGACCTTGCCAGACAAACGGTAGGCCCGCGCCAGCTCCATCAGCACGCCGTCGACCGGCAGCTTGCCGGTGGTTTGCACGCTCAGTGTCTTCAGGCTCTCGATGGCGGGTTCGAATTGGCCGGCGCGGATCTGCGCCTGGGCCTTGCCCATGGCCGCCCCGCTGGCGACCACATCGGTACCCGCGGCCAGCTGTTCGTAGTGGGTGCGCGCTTCATCGAAGCGCCCGAGCGCCACGAGCGCCGCGGCGGCGTTGAGCCGCGCCAAACGTCCGGGCGTACTGGCCGGGCTCGACTCGGCGGCTGCCAGGAACTTCGGCAACGCGGCCTCGAGCTTGGCCTTCTCGGTGGGATAGGTGCCGGGCATCTGCGTGGGCGCGGCAGGGGATCCGGCATCACCAGGAATCGGCGCCTGCACCGGCGTCTCGTAGACCACCATGGCCTCGGCCAGCAGGCCCGACACTGTCGAGTCCTTGCCACGCTGCCACGTCACGAAGCCACCGACGGCGAGGAGCAGGACGAGCACCCCGCCGCCAATGGCCAACAACTGTGAGCGATGCTGGTTGGCGACCAGCAGTGCGCTGGCCACTTCGTTTTCCTTCAGATGCTCTTTTTCGGAATGCTTCATACAGCCACGCAGTTTATCAGAGTAGGGCACCGCCGGCCCCAACCTCGTAGCGGAACGCCTCCCAGCACGCTCCGCAGTGCGGCCGATCCACGTGGCGCCCCGTAACACCCCAAATGGGCACCTGCCTGAGGCAGTGTCTGATAGAGTGCAGTCCGTCATCCGCAGCGCCTCCAACCGGTTCCTCTCGTGCGAGTCGGCTGCGACGTGGCGACAGAGGTCGATGAACATCGCCCAGCCCCACCTATCGATCATCGTGCCGGCGTATCAAGAAGAGGCGGGCATTGGCGATTCTCTCGTTGCCATCGCAAATGCGACCCGCCCCCTCGGTCTTTCGTTCGAACTCTTGGTCGTCGATGACGGGTCGTTGGACGCGACGTGGGATGCGATTGGCGCGGCTGCGCGCGATGTTCCGGAGATCGTGGCACTTCGTTTGTCGCGCAACTTCGGCAAAGAGGGCGCCATTGCTGCGGGACTCGATCTGGCATCCGGCGACGCCACGATCGTGCTCGATGCGGACCTGCAGCATCCCCCATCGTTGATTCCCGAGATGGTGCGCCTCTGGCGCGAGGAACACTGGGACGTGGTCGAGGCGGTCAAGTCGTCGCGGGGGACAGAGCCTGTGGCGCACCGTGTGGCCGCACGAACGTTCTACCGCATGGCGACGTGGATCACGGGCTTCGAGCTGCAAGACGCCTCGGACTTCAAGTTGCTCGACCGGCGCGTGGTGGACGAGTGGCGGCGGCTTCGCGAGAACGTGACCTTCTTCCGCGGTCTCATCCCATGGCTGGGATTCAGGCGCACGCGGGTCTTCTTCGCGGTGCCCCCGCGCCAGGCGGGTCCGTCGCGCTGGTCCTATGGCGGTCTTGCGAGCCTCGCCGTCCACGCGATAACCTCCTTTTCCGCCCTGCCGCTGCAGACGGTGACCGTTCTGGGGTTCGTCACCCTCCTCGTTGGCGGGGGGCTCGGCGTGCAGGCGCTGCGGCTGTGGTATCGCGGCGACGCGCTTCCGGGCTTCACGACCGTGATCTTGCTGGAGCTCATGATCGGCGGTTTCTTGATGATCAGCCTGGGGATCATCGGCATCTACATCGCGCGCATCTACGACGAGGTGAAAGGCCGGCCGCGCTACGTGATTCGCGAGACACGCGGCAAAGGCCCCGTGCCATGAGGCCCGCGTCGGGCGGCGTCCCCTGGTCGCCGTGGCTTGCGGCGTCGTTCGGCGCGGGCTTTTTCGGTTGGGCCGCGGGGCTGCGCGTTCTCGATCCGCGTGAGGCAGGCTGGGTCATGCGGGGTGACTGGCAGACTCACTTCCTTGGCTGGCACATGTTTCGGCACGAGGCGTGGCAGTGGCCGCCTGGTCTCATCACCAAGCTACTCGAACCGGACGGCACCGCTCTGGGATTCACGGATGCGATCCCGCTGGTGGCCTTCGCGCTGAGGCCGGTTGCGTCGTGGCTGCCCAATCCGTTTCAGTACCTCGGGCTGTGGTTGTGGCTATGCTTTGCGCTGCAGGGGTTCTTCGGCGCACTGCTGGTGTCGACATGGACGCCACGACGACCGCTGCAATTACTCGGCGGCCTGCTCTTCGTCCTCATGCCGACGCTGCCGGCCCGCTTCGCCCATCCAGCTCTCTGCGCGCACTGGCTGCTGTTGTGGGCCCTGTGGCTCTACTGGCGTCCGCCGTCCGCGAATGCCCGCCGCGATGGCCTCGGCCAGGTCGGACTGGGTCTCACGAGCGCGCTGGTGCATCCGTATCTGGCGGTCATGGTGATGGCGGTGTTGTTCGCGCTGGCGTGGCGCCGAGTCCGGTATCGCGAGGGCATGTGGAGTCAGGCCGTCGTGGCCTTCGTGCTCGCGACTTCCGGCGTTGCATTCGGATGGTGGGCGTCGGGCTTCTTCACGTTGCCCTCGGCCGCCGATATGGCGGCGACGGGCGGCGCGAATTCGATGAACTTGCTGTCGCTCGTCAATCCGGGCCACTTGCCGACACTGTTCGTCCGGGGATACCCGGCCGTGTCCATGTCGCAGTTGGGGGAAGGCTATCAGTATCTCGGTGTGGGCCTGCTGGCGATCTGTGTGGTTGCCGGCGCGATGGCGGTTGTGCTTCGACGGCCGCTCGGCCCCTCCCTGCCGGTACTCGTCGTGTTGCTGGCGCTCGCTGTGTTCTCTGTGCTCCCGGTCGTGGCCGTTGGACGGCGCGTCCTTCTCGAAGTGTCGCCTCTTGAAAACTTCGCGATGTTTTCCGTGTTCCGGTCGACCGGACGTTTCTTCTGGCCGCCCGCGTACGCGCTCGTCGCCGCCGCTATCGGCGTGGTGGTCACCCGGCTGCAGGCACGCACCGCGGGTCTCGTCCTCTCGGTTGCGCTCGCGCTGCAGATAGCCGACCTCCAGCCCTTTTGGCTCGGGATTCACGACGGCACGCGCTTGGGCGCGTCCTTTGCGTGGGACGTCCGGCTCACGTCCCCGGAATGGAGCCGCCTCCTGCCCGCCTACCGACATATGGTCTTGTTCTATCCCGAACGGTGTGGCGAACCAGTGGCCGCGCCGATGGCCGCAGCGACCTATCTAGCCGGACTCTATGGTATTGGCATCAACGACGGTTTCGCGGCGCGACTGCCTGCCGCCCGAGATCGTGAGGCGTGCCGCCGGCTTCATGAGGATTTCGAGCAGGCCAACCTGGACGGCGACACCGTATATCTGTTGACGCCGGCTCTGGCCGACGCGTTGCAGTTGCGACTTGGGTCTGGTGTCAGTTGCCGCGCAATCGACGGCGTGGGCGTGTGCGTGGTGGGCGTGTTCCCTGCTCTGGACGCCTTGCCGAATCAAGGGACGGCGCCGTCGTGAAGCGTCGCGATGCCGACGCGATCGCGATCCCCGGGGACTATCAGGCCCGAGCGCTGCAGTCTCCGCGCGCGGCACAACGGTTCTGGCACGCCGCGAAGATCCGGACCCTGGACCGACTCGCGCCACCGCGCGCGACCTCACGCGTCGCCGACGCCGGGTGTGGCTCGGGTGTCATCTCGGCACACGTGGCGGCGACGGCCCGCGAGGTCGTCGGATTCGACTCGAATCCCGCCGCGATCGAGTATGCCCGGAGCACCTACGCCTCCCCGCGGCTTCGATTCGTCCTCGGTCCGTTCTCCGAGATGGCGCGCGAGGGACCCTTCGATCAGATCTACTGCCTCGAGGTGCTCGAGCATCTCTACGAGCAGCAGGCGCGGGAGACGCTCGCATTCTTTGCCCAGTCGGCCAGCCCCGGCGCGGACCTGTTCCTGACCACACCCAACGCCAGGAGCGCCTGGCCGTTCATCGAGTGGACGCTCGATGCTCTCCAGCTCGTGCCGACGCTGGCCGAGGCGCAGCACTTGACGTTGTTCACCCATCGTACGCTTCAGCGCGCCGTCGAGGCTTCCGGATGGCAGGTCGTCGACGTCGGCGCATTCAACGGAATTGCGCCGTTCCTCGCGCCGCTCTCGGAGCCGCTCGCGCGGGCGACCGAGCGTCTCGAGGCCCGCACGGGACTCGTCATGCCGTACAACCTGTTGTACTGCCGGGCGCAGCGGCGGTGACAGCTCGACTGGTTGCGACTGCTGATGTCGTCGAGTTCGGCTGAGCTGCCGCCCTTGCTGCCGGGCGGGTGATGGTGGCCACATGAGGTCGTGGCGCCCGGAGGCGTCCCAATGCCGCTGCTGTTCGGCGAGGTTGATGAGACGGCCATTGTGTGGACTGGAACGGCGTAAGATGGCGACGGCCGCGCCGTAGCCGGCCGTCTGGAGAGCCCATGACTGGTCGTAGCCGTCGCTCGCTGTCAAGTGCGGTCGTCGTCTTCGCGGTCGTCTGCACGGGGGGCGCCTCGCGCGCCCAGACGCCGCCGGCTCCGGCCGCGCAGGTCGCTTCCGCCGTCACGCTCGACCGCGGCGCGCAGGCCGAGTTCCTTCGCACCGCCAAGGTGATTCGCAGCCGACAATTGAGCAGCGGCGTGACGAGTCCCTACCGCCTCACGCTCGCCGCCGGCGGCGTGGTGCACGACGCCGCGTTCCAATCGGTCAGCGAACGGCGCACCCAGGCCGATTTTGGCGCCAGGGGGATGGAACTCAACTTCACCGACTCGCATCACTTCAACCTGGCGGCCTTCGCGATTGCCGGTCTGGTGGGACTCGACGGCATGATGCCGGTGACCGTGCATCGCACCTGGGACGGTCGCGAGGGGACCATCACCTGGTGGATCGACGACGCCTTCGAGGAGCGCACACGTTTGAAAGAGAAGCGCCAGCCGCCAAACGCGCTGGCGTGGAGTCACCAGATGCACAAGATGCGGGTGTTCGGGGCGCTCGTGGGCGACTCGGATCGCAACCTCGGTAACGTGCTCATCACGCAAGACTGGAAGCTGTGGATGATCGACTTCACGCGCGCGTTCCGGCTGTGGCCGGAGCTGAGGTACCCCGCCGACCTGTCGCAGATCGACCGCACGCTGCTGGCGCGGTTGCGGGCGCTCGACGCCGACCAGGTGCGCGCGGCCACGGCGCACTGCGTGAGCCCGTTCGAGGCCTCGGCCCTGATGAAGCGGCGCGACGCGCTCGTGACGCACTTCGACCAACTGGTGCAGGAGAAAGGCGCAGGGGCCGTGCTCTACGGCGCGGAACCGAAAGGCTGACGTCAGCGCCCCTTGTCAGGAAGCGCAAACACGAACAATCCGTTGCCCTGACTCGGGTTCTTGATCTCGTGCAACAGCGCGTTCGGCACGCGCATCGCCCAACTGGTGCCCGCCAGTGGGGCGCCAGTGCCAATGGCGACGTACTGGCGTCCGCCGACCGCGTAAGTGATCGGAAACCCGTTGGCCATCGTGGGCAGACGCGTCTCCCACAAGGGCGCACCGGTCGTCGCGTCGTAGGCAAAGGCAAATCGATCCCAGGCGCCGACAAACACCAGACCGCCGCCCGTGGTGAGCGTGGCGGTGTTATACGGCGCACGCCGCCGCTGTCGCCACAGGGTGCGCCCCGACGCGATGTCCATGGCCTGCAACTCGCCCATCTGCTCCGGGCTCTTGGGATGGAACGTGTACTCGCTCACCCGGACCGAGCCCACACCGCCTCCGCCCTCGCGACGGTCCATCGCATCGAAGGTGGCGCGTTCGCAGTTCAGGTTCAGTGGCACATACAGCGCCTTCGTGCCGGGATGATAGGCCATGGCCCGCAGGCTCTTCAGGCCGCCGGTGCTGGGGCAGAAACTGATGGGCACGCCGATGCGCTGCAGCATGTTCGGACGATAGGTCACGCGACCCGTGCGCGGGTCGATGTCGACGAGCGTTTGATACCCGGTGTCGGTCGCCTTGACGAAGGCGCCCGTCGTCCGGTCCAGTTCCCACAGAATGCCGAGCTTGCCCATCGTGAAGAGCGAGCGTCGGCCATCGTGATCGATGAGGATGCGCTCGAACGCCTCGTCCATGTCGTACGACTCGCCGGGCAGGTGCTGGAAGTACCACTTGATTCGGCCAGTGGCCGGGTCGAGCGAGAGCGTCGAGTTCGTGTAGAGCGCGTCGCCATCGGTACCGCGTGCGGCCTGCGCCCATGGCTTGGCCTGGGCGGTGCCCCAGTAGAGCGACTTGGTGGCCGGGTCGTAGGTGCCGGGCATCCACGCATCGCCTCCGGCGCGAAACGTCACCGGCAGGTCGCCCCAGGTGTCGCCGCCGGGCTGTCCCGGCCGGGCAATCGTGGAGGTCTTCCAGAGCAGCCGGCCGCTTCGACCGTCAACCCCCGCGATGTAGCACGTCTCGTCGTCGAACTTGGAACAGCCAGTCAAGCCACCCACCACGACGCCGTCGGCCACCACCGGACCACTCGTGAACGAGAACCCGGAGGTGGTGGCACCGCCGACGTTGGTGTCCCACCGCACGGCCCCCGTGCGCGCGTCGAGGCCGACCAGATGCGCGTCGGCCGAGGCCAGGACGACCACGTCGTGCAGGATGGCCAGGCTGCGGGTTTGCGCCGACAGACGCCTTCGCTCGTCCATGGGGCGCCGGTACTCCCACAACAACTGGCCGTTCCGCGCATCGAGCGCATCGACGACGTTGCCGGGGTTGGCCAGATACATGATCCCGTCGTGCACGAGCGGCGTGGTTTGCGAGGCGCCGGGCTCGAGCGCCCACGACCACGCCAGCTGCAACGACCCGACGTTGGCGGGTGTGATCTCGTCGAGCGGGCTGTAGCCCCAGCCGTCCAGCGTGCGGCGCCAGCTCAACCAGTCTGCAGGATTGGGGTTCGCAAGCATCGCGTCGGTCACATCGGTCAGCGCCGGCACGGGCCCGGCCGAAATGAGCGCAGGGCGTGCCGAGGCCGCGGCCGCCGGAGATGCGATCCGAGCGCCGTCGGCGGGCGGACCGGCAACCTGAGCACCGGAGAGGGTCCGCAGGTAGTGCGCGACGTCCAAGACCTCGGCGTCCGCGATGTCACGGGCTGACAACGGAAACATCTGAGAGCCTCCCGCCCGGACCACCGCCAGCAGATCGCGGTCGGAGTGGGTGAGCGGCACGAGCGCTGGACCGAGCGACCCCTGCGCGTCGGCACCGTGACAGTCGGCGCAGACGCGGCGGTAGGCGGCGCTTCCTTGGCCCGACGGCGCCTGTTCCGAGCGCGCCCCCACGCCCACGGCCGAAGCCGTGCACACGACCGTGGTCGCGACTGCCGCTGCGAAAGCCATCGTTGTCATTCCAGACTCCTAGCGAAGCTCCGCCTCAAACCGCCCAGAAAACACGGGTCGGCTCCACTTCGCTAGCGGCAGCGTTGCCTGGCCCCGCTCCGCGGGGCGTAGACATCTCCCAAGGCCTGTCTGAAAACTTGCTTCATTTGTCACGATGGTGGCCTTAGGAGATGTCTAGGAGCAACGGCCATGCGCTACTGATTGGCGGCTGGATTCCAGTGTTGAATGAGCGTGATCAGCGCCGCGATGCTGTCGAGCTCCGTGTCGCACGATCACGGCAAGCGCGCGACCCGAGACAGCAGTCCGTCCTGCGTCATGACCGTCTCGATCTCCTGCGGCGTGCTCGCAAGCGACGCCGTGAAGTTCTCGATGCCGTCCTTCGTGATGGCGATGGTGTCCTCCATCCTCACGTAGAGCTTCTCGTCCGGGATCCACA